>NZ_VHLB01000016.1:0-121615 GCF_006547365.1 Myxococcus sp. AB056
GAAGAGCACGCTGGGGGCCTTGTGGGCGCAGGCGGGCGGGCAAGTGTTGTCCGATGAGCTGGTGGCCGTGTGGCCGGAGCCCGGCCAGGGCTGGCGGGCGGCGGGGACTCCGTGGAACGTGGGGCAGGCCGCCGAGGCGGCGCTGAGCGCGGTGGGGACGCTGGCGTGGGACGGCGTGTCGCGGTGGGAGCCGCAGGCCGCTGGCGACGTCGGACGGATGCTGCTCGTCAATGCCCTGCTGCCCGAGGCGACGCCCGTGGGGCGAGGTGGGCTGCTTGGCGCGGCGGGACGGTTGCTGTCGGAGGTTTCGCCCGTGCGGTTGGTGTTCGCGCGTGATGCGTCCGCGGCGGCGGTGATTCAGGGAGCGTTGGCGAATGGGTGAGGGTGGAGCGCAGCGGCTACTGTTGACGGTGATTGCCGGGCCGACGGCGTCGGGGAAGACGGCGCTGGCGATTGCGCTGGCTCAGCGTGCTGGTGGCGAGATTGTCAGCGCGGACTCGCAGCAGGTGTACCGTCACTTCGATATCGGCACGGCGAAGCCCTCCGAGGAGGAGCTGGCCGCGGTGCCTCATCACCTGGTGTCCGCCGTGGACCCGATGGAGGCGTTCTCCGCTGTCGAGTACCAGCGCCGTGCGGACGCCGTCATCGCGGAGATTGCCGCACGCGGCCGGCCTGTCTTCGTCGTGGGCGGCACCGGGCTGTACTTGCGCGTGTTGCTTCACGGTGTGCTCGAGGCGCCCGGGGCCTTGCCGGAGTTGAGGGCGGAGCTGGAGGCGCTGGCGGCCGGTGAGGGGCGCGAGGCGGTGCATCGGAGGCTGGCGGAGGTGGACCCGGAGACGGCGGCGAAGCTTCCTCCGCAGGACCTGGTCCGCGTCATCCGGGCGCTGGAGATTCATGCGCAGACCGGCGTGCCCGCCTCGGCGTTCCGGAAGGCCCATGCCTTCGCGCCGGACCGTTACCCCTTCCAACTGTACGTCCTGTCGCCACCGCGCGACGTGCTGTACGGGCTCATCAACACGCGCACGCGGATGTTGTTCGAGCGCGGGCTCGTCGAGGAGACCCGCGAGCTGCTGGCGCGGGGGTACGCCGATGCGGCGCCCATGCGCAGCGTGGGCTATGTGCAGGCGCGCGCCGTCGTTGAGGGGCGGATGACGCGCGAAGAGGCCATTCACGACACCGCGCAGGAGACGCGCCGCTACGCCAAGCGGCAGTTGACGTGGTTCCGGAAGGAGCCCGGTGCTGTCTTCCTGACTCCCCCGTACGAGGCGGCGCTTCCGCTCGGCGGCTGTTGCTCACCCTGACGGCCCGGAGGCCGGGGCGGGCAGGGGACGGAGCGGCGTCAGCGAGCGTTGTCGGCCCCAACGCGGGGGCCCAGTTTGGCGATGGATGTGCCGGGTTCCTTTG
Source organism: Myxococcus sp. AB056 (assembly GCF_006547365.1). Classification (NCBI taxonomy): domain Bacteria; kingdom Pseudomonadati; phylum Myxococcota; class Myxococcia; order Myxococcales; family Myxococcaceae; genus Myxococcus; species Myxococcus sp. AB056. The sequence goes on from NZ_VHLB01000016.1 coordinate 1,405, forward strand.
TCGCCTGCCGACAGGCGGGCGAGACGCGAGGCGGCTCGGCCTCCGAAGTGCACTCGCTTCGGGAGCAGTCACCATGGCCTTCACCGATGAACGCAAACCGGAAATCCTGACCCCTGACTCGAGGCCGAGGGTGACCTCGGCGGCCTGGGGCGGCCCCTTCATCATGGGGATTTTGATGACGCTGCTGGGGATTGTCGCGCTGGGGGCCGCCTTCTTCACCAGCCTGGTGTCGGCCATCCTCTTTGGCGCGATGCTGGCCGCGGCAGGCGTCATGGAAGTCATCTCCGCCTTCCGGACGCGCAAGGAGGGCGGGCCGTTCTGGCTGTACCTGCTCAGCGGCATCCTCTCCGTCGTCGTGGGTCTGTTCGTCCTCGTCTACCCGGCGGCGGGACTGGGGGCCATGACCCTGCTGCTGGCGGGCTACTTCTTCGCCAGCGGGCTCTTTCACGCCGTCACCTCGGTGATGGACCGCTATCCCCGGTGGGGCTGGGACTTCTTCTACGGCGCCGTGTCCATCTTCCTGGGCATCGTCGTGATGCGGCAGTGGCCCATCTCCGCCGTCTGGCTGGTGGGCACGCTGGTGGGAATCGGCATCTTCTTCCGGGGCGTGGCGCTGATGGCGGGCGCCCTCACCGTGCGCAAGGTGCTCCGCTCGGGCGGTCCGACGACGCCTGCCTCCATCTCCCATTGACGGGCAGGCGGCCAAGGGCACCGGCTCCCGTCCAGGGCGGACACATCTCACGTGTCCCCCTGGATTGGCGCTTGCCATGCCCCGCGCAGGCGCGGCAGCGTATGTGCCTCGCGACAATATGATCGACTACGACCCGCACCGTTGGTGGAGCTACTTCCATTACCTCCGCGGTTCCATGGTCCGCGAGATTGTGGCCCGGGTCCTCGTCTGTGTGTTGTGGGCCGTGGGTGTCACCGCGGTCCATCATCACACCAGGCCCCTGGACATCCCGGCCACGGTGCACACGCTGGCGGGCATCTCGCTCAGCTTGTTGCTCGTCTTCCGGACCAACGCCTCCTATGACCGCTTCTGGGAAGGCCGGAAGCTGTGGGGCGGCATCGTCAACGAGACGCGCAACTTGGCCCGTGCATCCAGCGTCTTCATGCGTCGGGACGACGGGCTCTACGGCACGCTGCTGCGGTGGATCAGCGCCTTCCCCTATGCCGCCGCCGCGTCACTGCGGGGGGAGCGCGACCTGGGCCCCGTCGCCTCCGAGCTGCCGCGAGACGAAGCGGACGCGGTGCTGGGCAGCCAGCACGTCCCGCTCGCGGTGTCGCAGAAGATGTCCGCCGTGCTCGATGAGGGCCGGCTGCGGGGCTACTACCCCGAATACGTCCAGATGCAGCTCGACCAGAATGTCCAACTGCTCATCGACTACATCGGCGGCTGCGAGCGCATCCACAAGACGCCCATGCCGTTCGCCTACATGATGCACCTGCGGCGAGCGTTGATCGTCTACTGCTACACGCTGCCGTTCGCGCTGGTGGATTCGTTCGGCTGGATAACGGTGCCGGCCACGTTCGTCGTCGCCTACGTCTTCTTCGGCATCGAGGAGATTGGCGTGGAGATCGAGGACCCGTTCGGCCACGACGACAACGACCTGCCGCTGGAGCGGATCTGCGAGACGATCCGCGGCAACCTCAAGGCGTTGATGCCCGGGAGCGCCGAGGCCATCCACGCCCCGGTCTCCGTGGTCGCCATTCCCGGCGGTGGTCAGGACGCGTAGCGGTCCGCGGCCGGCTCGCGCGTGTCGTCCGCGGCGTGCGGCGAGGGCGCGGGCTCCAGGACGGGGACCCGGCCGGTGAGGATGCGCAGCAGCCGGTCTGGGTCCACGGGCTTGGGCAGGAAGGCCTCCGCCCCCGCGTCCAGGGCCCGCTGCCGGACATGCGGCCGGTTGAGGCCACTCATCACCAGCACGCGGGTGTTCCGGGTGAGGGGATGCTGCTTCAGGCCCTCGGCCAGCCGCAGGCCATCCACCCAGTGCAGCACCACGTCCAGGAGGATGGCCGTGGGCGGCCGCCGGGCCACCGCGCAGAAGAGGGCCAGCTCGTCGGCGAAGGACACCACCGTCGCTCCGGTGCTCTCCAGCAGCGCCGTGAGCGCCTCGCGTGCGTCCGGGTCGTCATCCACGACGTAGTAGAGGTCCGGCTCCAACTCCGGCACCACCGAGGGCACCGGCTCCACCGTGGTGCGCAGCCAGGAGCCCACCAGCTCCTTGAGTCCCTGCCAGCGCGCGGCGCCCAGGAGCGCGATGGGCGAGGGGCCGCTCAGGCCCAGCACCCCGCCGCCGAAGGTGCCACCCAGCGTCCGTCGCCCCTTCGCCCTGATGAAGGCCTCCGGCGCTCGAGGCCCCGCTCGGCGCAGCCAGGTCATCGTCCGGGCTCCCGCGGCGGCGTCCTCCAGCATTTCGCCCAGGCCCTCGCGCACGTAGCGGCGCTCCAGGAGGCTCGTGTCCAACCCGCCGTCGAGCAGCGCCACCGCCGCGCGGCTGCACGAAGCCAGTGTCTCCGACAGTCCCACCTGGAGCGGGTGGCCGAAGGCCGCGGGCCCTACCGCGAGCTGCCCCGGCGCCACCAGCGTCCGGCCCGGTCCGTAGGGCAGGCGGGTGGTCTCCAGGGCCGCCAGCTCGAAGCCTTCCTCCACCAGTCCGTCACGCGCGGCCATCATCAGCACCTGGCACAGGTCCGCGGGCGTCACCGCCGGCCCGAAGGCCAGCGCGTACACCGAGTTGGCGCCAGGCAGCAGGAACAGGCCATCGACCGTTGGCAGGGGCGCAATCCACAGCCGGGCCACCGGAGCCAGCTCCAGCCGAGGCGAAGCGTGGCGCAGGCGGGCCTGCACCGCCGGGATGGTGGGGGCAGGGCGGAAGCCCTTGAAGAAGGCGTCACCCATCAGCGGCCCGGCGCCCGAGGCCAGCGCCACCGCATGAAAGCGATCGCCACTGCCCTGGGCGCGCACCACCAGCGAGCCCGCGCCGCGCACGGAGGCGGGCGCATCCGGCGCGGGGGCCTGCCGCTCCACGCGCTCGACGTGGCGGGGAAGGAAGCGGGCGCCCTGGGCGCTGGCCGCGGTGGCGAGCACGTCCCGCACCTGCTCCAGGCCGCCGAGCCCCTGGGGCCAGCCGTCCACCACCCAGAGGCCACCGGGCGTGGAGGACAGCAGCTCGCGCCGGCCCTCGGCGATGATTTCAACGCCGCGCAGCTCATGGGAACGCCATTCGGAGGGGATGCGGCAGCCCAGCGCGGCCAGGCGTGAGCGGCATTCCGGCGTCAGCACCGCCGGCGGGGCGGTGCGCTCCTGAGTTCCCCCGGAGTAGACGCGCACGTCCAGCGCCAGCCCGCGAGCCCTCCCGTTGAAAAGGAGTGAGGCGGCAAGCCCCGCTCCGGCAATGCCGCCTCCCACCACCGCCACCCTCGAACCTGTCGCCAGTCTGTTCCCCAGCATCATCCGCGCCCTCGCTGCTGCCCCGCCGTTGCCTGCCTCACCTCGCCCCGTTCAGTGCCGCTGCGCCGGAGGCGAATTCGCGGGCCGGCCGAACACGACGACCCGATCCCGCCCCTCGCGCTTTGCCTCGTAGAGGGCCGCGTCCGCCGCCTTCATCAGCGACTCGGTGTCCTCGCGGGGCCCTTCGAAGGTATGGTCGGCGATGCCCACGCTCACGCTCAGTCCGAAGGGGGCAGGGCGGCCGTCGCTCTTCTGGACGCCGACGGCGCGCAGCCCGGTGCGGATGCGCTCGGCGAAGACGGCTGCTTCCAACGCCGTCTGGTGCGGCAGCAGCGCGACGAACTCGTCTCCACCGAAGCGGGCCGCGAAGTCCGACTCACGCAGCTCGTGCTTCAACTGGGTGGCCAGCGCGAGAATCGCCCGGTTGCCCACGTCATGGCCCATGCCGTCGTTGATGGCCTTGAGGTGGTCCAGGTCGATGATGACGACGCTCAGCGGGTACTGGTAGCGCTGGGCCCGGCGGAACTCTTCTTCCATCCGGATGCTCAGCGCCCGGAAGTTGGCCAGCCCCGTGAGGCCGTCCGTCTGCGCCAGGATTTGCAGCCGGCGCTGCTGCTCGCTCTGGCGCAGCGCCCGGTCGATACGGGCCAGCAACTCCCGCGCGCTGGCCGGCTTGTGGATGAAGTCCACGGCGCCCATCTCCAGGCAGCGCTCCAGCGTGGCCTCGTCCGCGTCGCCCGTCAGGAAGATGACGGGCACGGCTTCGGTGCGCGACTCTCGCTGGAGCATTTCGAGCACCGCGAGCCCGTCTCCGCTGGGAAGGAACCTGTCCAGGAGGATGAGGTCCGGGCGGTGCTCCCGCGCCAGCTCCAGCCCCTCATCCGAATCCGGAGCGGCGAGCACGTCGAAGCGTACGGCGAGCAGGTCTACGAGGCTCTCGCGGACCTGTGCGTCATCTTCGATGATGAGCAGAAGGGACCGCTCGGAGGTCCGGCCGCGCCGTTCCATGCACCACTCCGCTTCACTCGGCTGCTGCGAAATGGCAGGCCGAAAGTCTCGGGTGCCACGCCCTGCCGTGTGCTCCCAACGCCCCTGCGCCCCACGCGCACCCGCCGCCGCCCGGTCCTGCAAGCACACCCCAACGCCCACAACCTTCACCCGAGACCTCCGGCTGCCAAGCCTGTCAGGCTCCGCGAGACGAGGCCTTTCCCCGTCATCCGTGAGCACGGTGCGGGAGCAAGCACCATGCCCTTCGGTGGGGGAGGGCAGTCAGAGTGTTTCCGGGCGGTTGCGCACCCTCTGCGTCGCCCTGTTGTACAGGGTCGGAAGACGTTGCAGCGCGCTGAGGGGCAAACCGGTAGATATTCCCGTGCGCGGGCGGACGCTCAATGGCCGCGCGACGGGTCGCTAACGTCGGGTGCTGAACTGCATGCGGCGGCCGCCCATGGGGGGCATGACCGGCGGCGGAGCCTCGAGCCCGAACTGCCACCACGTGGGCTCGTACGGCTTCATCTTCAGGCGCTTGTCGTTCTGGAGCTGGGCGAGGCTGCCCTTGAGCTTCTCGTCCTTGGGGTTCTGCTCGACGCCCCGGGCGAGCACGCGCAGCGCGCCGTCCTTGTCCTTGTTCTGCATCAGGCACCAGGCATAGGCCGCCCAGACAATGGACTCCTTCTTGCCGCTCTTCGTGGCGGACTCGAACGCCTTCTTCATGGCGTCGAAGTCCTTGCGCTGGAAGTACAGGGCGCCTTCCATGGCCTTGGCCATGTAGTTGCGGCCGCTGCCCTTGGCGAAGGCGGCCTTGGCGCCCTCCTGGTCCTTCACCATGTACTTCAGCATGCCGATCTGGGAGTGCAGCTCCGGACCGACCAGGAACTGCCACTTGTCGTAGACGAGCCCCTGTTCCAGCGTCTTCACCGCCCGGTCCACCCGCGCCTGGGCGTCCTTCTGGCTGGTGGGCTGGGACTGGAGGTCCTTCTGGACCACCGTCATCAGCGACTGGACGCGGCTGGCCACCCGACGAGCGAGCACGATGTAGGTGCCGACGAGGGCCAGGATTCCGGGGACGAGCCCCGCCCAGATGGAGAAGCCGGCCACCTTCACCAGGAGCGCGACGGCAATTCCCACACCGAGGGAGATGAGAAGGTTGTACATGGGGGGCCCCTCTTAGCGATGTGCGTGGATCACCGCAATCTTCGGATGCACTTGGTACCAAGTCGCGGTATACGTCTGCTCGTCGCGACAGCAGGGGGCCCTCTGTCGAAATTGGTAGACGAGGCGGACTCAAAATCCGCTGCGGCTGACCCCGCGTCCCGGTTCGAGTCCGGGGAGGGCCATCATCCGAAGGGCAGGACCGGCGAGGTGGTCTTCCGCTGGAAGCGCCCGGTCCTGATAAAGGACAGGCTCCAGCAGGTAGGGGCGGCGGAGGTCCCCCGTTAATGAGGGTGTTGCTGGTCGAGGATGACGCGAGCCTGCGGGAAGGCATGGGCGAGCTCATCTCGGAGCTCGCGCAGGTCCACGCGGTCAGCACCGGGGAGGAAGCGGTCGCGGCCATCGAGGCCGAGCGCTTCGTCCTGGTCATCAGTGATCTGCGCATCGCCGGAGGCGAGCTGGGCGGCCGGACGGTCGTCGAGGCCGCCCGGAAGCGTCATCAGGCGGTGGCCATTGTCAGCGCCGCGACGCCGGACGAGGTGATCCAGGCCGTCCAGCCCCAGGTGGCGGACGCCATGCTCCTCAAGCCGTTTCAGATCGACGACATCTACGCCCTGGTGGAGCGCTTCATCGCGCTGCGTCAGGACGTGGAGCAACTGGCCACCCAGGGGCAGCGGCCTGCCGCGAGCGCCTGGTCGCCTTGGGGCGCCCACGTTCAGATCGCGCGGGAAGACGCGCTCAGGGCAATGTGGGTGTCCGTGACGGCCGGCGGCGACTTCGGCTGGACGTTCCACCCGACGCCCTCGGGCGTGGGGGTTCAGGTGGTCGAAGGTGTCCTCGAAGTGGACGACGTGTCGTACTCGGCGCCCGGGTATTTCTTCCTGGGGGCCGGGCAGGCGCCTCGGATGCGCAGCTCGGAAGGCTGCCTGGTTGTGGCTGTGGGACTGAAAGGGCAGGGCTGAGGCACGTGGATTCCGTCTGGCCGGCAACGCCCGTAGACCCGGACCGCCTGGGTCGTCCTTCCCGTCGTGGTGCGACGGCGGCACTCGAAGCGCACATCGCGGTGCTTCGCGGCGAACCTTTGAAGGCCGCACTCGCCAACGCCTTGCGAGAGGCCAATGGCCTGGGCGGCCAGGAGCGGCGCTTCGCCGCCATGGCCGTGCGCGAGCTGTCCCGGCACCAGCGCTTGCTGGACCTGGCGGCCCGGTTGCTGGGCCACACCATGGGCAAAGTGGGGCTGACGGAGGACCAGGCGCTGGTGCGCTACGCCCTCTGGCGCCGCATCTTCTGTGGGGAGGGCTGGGCCCGCATCGGTCCCGAGGTCCGGCTGCCGGGGCCCGTGCGTCCGCGCACCATCAAGGACGACCTGCTCCAGCGCGTGGTGGAACAGCCGCTGCCTGAGGCGCCGCTCCCGGAGTCCCAGATGGAGCGGCTGGCCATTCGCTACTCGTTCCCCAACTGGTTGGTGCAGCGTCTGGCCCAGGTGTACCCGGAGGATGTGCTGGAAGGGCTGCTGGCGTCGCTCGATGAGGAGCCGTCGCTGCACTTCCGCGCGCGGCCCCCGGGGACCCGGGACGCGGTGCTGGCGGCGCTGAAGGAAGAGGGCGTCAACGCCGAACCCGTGGCGGCGGCGCCGGATGCCGTGCGGGTGACGGATTCCAGCCACCGCGTCTTCGAGACTCGGATGATGAAGTCCGGCCGGCTCCAGGTGCAGGACGTGGGCAGCCAGCTCATCTCCGAGTTGTGCCGTCCCCGGGAGGGCTCGCTGGAGGGCTTCACCGTGGCGGACGTGTGCGCCGGCGCGGGCGGCAAGACGCTGGCATTGGCGGACTTCGTCGGGCCCCGGGGCAAGGTGCTGGCCGGGGACCGTTCGCGGCGTCGGCTGGCCGAGGCGCGTGAGCGCGTGCGCCACTTCTCGCTCCGGCAGGTCGCCTTTCCGCATCCGCTTCCGCTGTCCGACGCGGACGTCCTTCTGATCGATGCGCCGTGCAGCGGCACGGGCTCCCTGGCGCGCGAGCCGGATCAGAAGTGGAAGCTCACTGCTCAGGAAATCGCCAAGTACCAGGCCACGCAGTCTGAGTTGCTGGATGAGGTGTCACGCCAGGCGAAGCTGGGTGCACTCATCGTCTATGCGACTTGCTCGGTGATGCCAGAGGAGGACGAGGCGGTGGTGGAGGCCTTCCTCGCGAAGCATCCGGACTTCACGCTGGAGCCGGTCGAGGACGTACTCGGCGCGGAACGGGCGGCGCTCGCCGCGCAGGGGCCCTATCTGAAGGCGTTGCCTCCCAAGGTTCCCGGGGGAGGATTCTTCGCGGCCCGGCTGCGGAGGACAGGGGCGGGGCCGGGTTGACAGGCTCCGAGAACGCACGCTACGCAATCGTTGATTTCTCAAGGAGTGTGACTGACTTGGCGGCCGACTCGAAGCAGTCCGAGGTGGTGAAGCAGATCAACGAGGCCTTCCAGGCGGCGCAGGACCGGTTGGCCCAGCTTCGCGAGGCCGTGGAGCGCAACACGGACCTGGCCCGGGCGAACGCTCGCACCACCGTGTTGAAGGATCAGAAGGAGAAGGCGCTCAAGGAGCTGGGCGAAGCCGTCTGGCGTCAGGTCCAGAAGGGTCGGCTGGACCTTCCGGCGGGTTTCGGCGTCGCGCTCAAGGCGGTGGAAGCAGCAGAGCAGGCGGTCGAAGCCCACGCGCGTGAGCTCACCGACCTCCTCCGGGAAGGGGAGGAAGTGGCGCAGCGGTTGAACGAACAAAAAAACGCACCGCGGCCTCAAAGAGTTCTGGTGCCTGGAGCGAAGAAACGGTAGAAGGCACCCACTTCGCCGGTCGGGCCGCTCCCCAAAGCGGCTCAGCAGCAAAAGACGGGGCTATAGCTCAGCTGGGAGAGCGCTTGAATGGCATTCAAGAGGTCATCGGTTCGATCCCGATTAGCTCCACTCTGAAGTAAAAGGCCCGCCAGGGAAACCTGGTGGGCCTTTTGTTTTGAAGCGGTAGGTTGCACCCAGAGCAAAAGACGGGGCTATAGCTCAGCTGGGAGAGCGCTTGAATGGCATTCAAGAGGTCATCGGTTCGATCCCGATTAGCTCCACTCTGAAATGAAAAGGCCCGCCAGGGAAACCTGGCGGGCCTTTTTGTTTTCCGCCGAGCGGACTACGCCTTGCCGGCGAAGATGGCCATCACGTCCTTGAGGAGCTTGATGGACTCGCCGTGCGGACGCTGGAAGGCGTTGCGGCCCATGATGGAGCCGAAGCCGCCGCCGGCGTTGATCTGCTTGATCTCCTCCAGCAGGGCGTCGGTGCCCTTGGCCTCGCCGCCGGAGAAGATGACGATGCGCTTGCCGTTGAAGGCGGAGCGGACGACCTCGCGGACGCGGTCCGCCAGCGTCTTGGTGGGGATGCCGGCCTTCTCGAAGGCCTTCTTCGCCTCGGCCTGCTCGATGTGGTCCTGCGGCGGCTTCACCTTGATGACGTGGGCGCCGAGCTGGGCGCTGATCTGCGCCGCGTACGCCACCACGTCGATGCCCGTCTCACCCTCCTTGGACAGGTTGCCGCGGGGGTAGGCCCAGAGAACGGTGGGCAGGCCGTAGGACTTGGCCTCGGCGATGATGTCGCGGAGGTCCTCGTACTGCTCGTTGCGCGCCCCGGAGCCCGGGTAGATGGTGTAGCCGACGGCGGTGCAGCCCAGGCGGACGGCGTCCTTCACGGAGCTCGTCACCGCGGACATGGGGTTGGCCACCTTGGCCAGGGTGTCGGAGTTGTTGACCTTGAGGATGAGGGGAATCTCACCCGCGTACCTGCCGGCCACCGCCTCCAGGAAGCCCAGCGGCGCTGCATAGGCGTTGCAGCCCGACTCGATGGCCAGGTTGATGTGGTAGTCCGGGTCATAGCCGGCCGGGTTCGGACCGAAGGAGCGGGCCGGGCCGTGCTCGAAGCCCTGATCCACCGGGAGGATGACGAGCTTGCCCGTGCCGGCCAGCGTGCCGGAGTTCAGCAGCCGGGCCAGGTTGGTCAGCGTGCCGGGGTTGTCAGACGGGTACCACGACAGGATCTGCTTGACGCGATCGGTATGGGGCATGTGTGGGGATCCTCTGTCTCGGGAACAGGCGCAATCTGCTGCATGCGCCACGTCCTACCAACTCCTTTTCGTGCGCGAGTGTCACGGGTTCCACGACAGTGCACATCCCCGGTGCCTTTCGGCGCGGCCGTCCACAATCTCCGGCCGGTGCCGTGGGACGAACAACACCGGTGACGGCCCGCTGCCGAACGGCCATGCTGCGCCGCCGTGAGGTTCTCGGCTCTGGGGAGCTACACAAGGCGGGTTGATGCGCAGACACCTGGATCATGGCGTGACAGTGGCGCTGATGCTCGCGGCGGGCGTTGCCGGAGCGCAGCTCACCCCCGGCTCGGTCGGGACGGGGAGCAGCCCTTCAACCGGCACCGGAAGCACGCCGGCCCCCTCCACGCCCGGCGCTACGCCAGCGCCAGAGGCGCCGGACGTGGGGACGCCGAGCTCTGACGCGCCGACGACGGTGCCTGGCACTGGAGCGCCAGGAGGGACGCGGCCCACGCCGCGCGTGGGGACCGGGGGGCGGGACCTGCCTCCGAGTCCGCCGGGCATCGCGCCCAGCTCGATTGAGGAGACGCCGGGTTCCTCCCAGCGGAGGCAGGCCATTTCACCCGCGCCAGCCCTGGAGCCCTCCTCCGAGGCGGAGCAGGTGAAGGAGGGCGTGACGGGCGCGCCGGACTCGGAGGAGACACCCGCGCGGCGGGCGCCGCTGACGCTGGCGCAGCTGGTGGCGCGGGCTCGCGAGGCGGACTCCCGGGTGGAGGAGGCGACGGCGGAGCTGCGCAAGTTCCAGGCGCTCTATCAACAGGCGCGGTGGGCCTGGTTCCCCAAGTTCGAAATCACCGTGGGCGCGGGAGGCCCCACGCCTGAGGCCCGCAACGACGGCCTGGGTGGACCGCCCACCACGGAGGCCACCTATAAGGGAGACCTGAACTTCGGCCGCGTCGGCGTGACGATGTTCTCCACCGGCAACGCGGTGCTGCCGCTCTACACCTTCGGCAAGCTGACGGCGCTGGAGAAGGCGGGCGCGCAGGGGCCCGTGGTGGGGGCCGCGCTCCGCGAGCGCACGCGCAACGAGGTCGGCTTCCAGGCCGCGCAGGCGTACTTCGGCTACCAGCTGGCGCGGAACGGGCTTCAGCAGATTGAAGAGGTCTCGAAGCGGTTGGAGGACGCTGGCCAGCGCATCGAACGGCTGCTCAAGGAGGACTCGGCCCAGGTGTCCGCGGTGGACTCGTACAAGGTCCGCTTCTTCCGGCAGATTGTCGAAGCGCGCAGGGCGGAGGCCCTGCAGGGGCGCCAGTTCGCGCTCGCCGCCATCGGCCTGCTGGCGAACGTGGGGCCCGAAGACGCCGTGACGGTGGTGGAAGAAGACCTGGAGCTCGAAGAGGACGTGCCGGTGCCCAGCCTGGAGCAGGCCCTGGTGCGCGCGGAGCAGTCCCGTCCGGAATTGACGGCCGTCGCCGCCGGCATCGCCGCTCGCGAGCAGGAGGTCTTCATCCGCGAGCGCAGCTACTACCCGGACCTGGGTCTGGCTGGCTTCTATGATGTGCGCTTCACCACCAGCACCACGCGGCAGCGCACGCCCTTCGCGTTTGATCCCTACAACGACCGCACCGGGGGCGTGGGCCTGGTGATGCGGGGGACGTTCGACATTCCTGTCAAGAACGCGCAGCTCGAGCAGGCCCGCGCGGAGCTGGACAAGCTGCGCGCGCAGGAGAAGCAGATTCGCGCGGGCATCCGCCTGGAGGTCTCCAAGGTGCACGGCGAGCTGGTGGCCGCCTGGAGTCGCGCACGGGCCTTTGGCGAGGCGGAGCGGAGCGCCCGCCGGTGGGTAACGGCCGCCTTCACCGCGTTCGACCTGGGGACCGGTGACACACGTGACCTGGTGGACGCTTTCACGGCCTATGCCCAGGCTTCAGGTGACAAAGGCAAGAGCTGGCACGACGTTCGGGTAGGTATGGCCGCCCTCGCGCGGGTAACCGGGGCGCCGCTGGCTCCGGGTGAATAACCATGCGCTCACCACAGTCTTCCCTGTCGTCCTTTCATCACTCGGAGCCCATTGAATGATTGCGTCCCTGCTAGCCGCCACCCTGCTTGCCGCCGCGCCCGGCCCACTGACGGTCGTCCAATCCGGGAATGCGGACGTGCAGAAGGCAGCCAACGCGCCCGGTGCCACCGCGCAGTCGCTGGCCAGTGTCGTGGAGAAGTTCGTCGACTTCGAGGAGCTGGCGAAGCGTGCGCTGGGTGACAAGACCTGGGCCGGCCTCCAGCCCGCCCAGCGCAAGGAGTTCACCGAGACGATGACGGGCCTGCTGCGCGCGTCCTATGCCCAGAAGGCCCTGGGGCAGGCGCAAGCCCAGGTGAAGTACGGCGAGGAGGGCATCGACGGGAACGAGGCCTCCGTGGGCACCACGGTGACGGTGAAGAAGGACGCCATCCCCGTCGAGTACCGCCTGTACCGCACGTCGGCGACCGGGGCGTGGCGCATCTACGACGTCATCACCGACGAAGTGTCCCTGGTGGACACGTACAAGGGGCAGTTCCGCAAGCTGCTCGCCGACAAGGGCTTCGACGGCCTGCTGTCCACGCTGAAGAGCAAGCGGACGCAGTTGGAGAAGGAGAACGCGGCGTCGGCGCAGAAGAGCGCGGGGCAGACCGCGGTCCCCTGACGCCCAGCGCGGTCCGTGTCGCGTGTCCAGGCCGAGGTACCCTCCAGGGTGCCTCGGCCTTCGTCTTTTCAGCGCCCGCCCGCCTCGCGGTATGCGGCCAGGGTGCCGGCCAGGCCCTGGGCCAGGGGGATGGTGGGCAGGAAGCCCAGCTCCCGATTCGCGCGCTCGGTGGAGCATGTCCACGCGGGGCACCGCATCTCCCGCACCTTGTCTCGGTTGAGGATGGGCACCGTGCCGCGCAGGCGGGCCACGGCTTCCGAGCCCAGCCCCACCACGTAGCTGACCGTCTGCGGCACGGGCAGCACGGCGGGCCGGCCCTTGCCGAGCGCCCCGGCCATGGCCGTGCAGACGTCCTCCCAGGAGTGCTCCACGCCGTCGGACACGGCGTACACGCCGCGTGCCGGGTCTTCCTTCGACACCGTGGGACCGCGATCCGCGGCCGCGAGCAGGGCGGTGCAGAGGTCATCCACGTGGATGAGCGAGTAGCGCTTGGGCCCGAAGCCGCTCTTCAGCGCCAGCCCCAGCTTCGCCATGGGCAGCAGCGAGGGGAGGAACTCCGCGTCACCGGGCCCGTAGACGATGGGCGGCCGGACGATGACGGATGGAACCCGGTCCGCGAACGCCCGTACCGCCTCCTCGCCGCCCAGCTTGCTGCGGCCGTAGATGGACACGGGCGCGGGCGGGTCCTCCTCGCGGCGCGGGCGCTCCGGCGTGGACGGGCCAGCGGCGGCCAGCGACGAGCAGTACACCAGCCGGGGAGGGTGGGGCAGGGCGGCCATGGCCTCCACCAGGCGGCGGGTCCCCTTCGCGTTGCCCTCGATGTAGCCCTCGGGCTCGCGGGACTTGGTGACACCCGCCAGGTGCAGCACGCAGTCCACGTCGCGCACGGCTTCGGCCAGCCCCGCGCCCGTTGTCAGGTCCGCCACCACGAAGCGGGCGCCCAGGCCCTCCAGGGGCCCACGGCGCGAACTGGCGCGCACCATGAGGGTCAGCGTGTCGCCACGCTCCACGATGCGGCGCGCGAGCCGCTGGCCAATGAACCCGGTGCCGCCAGTGAGCAGGAATCGCAAGGAAGACTCCTCGGAGTCGGGCTGTGGTCAGAGCGCGCGCGTGTAGACGCGGTACGTCTTGGAGCGCTGGGCGCCCATGGATTCAATGGCGCGGTTGACCAGGTGGTTGTCCTCGAGCGTCCAGGAGATCTCCCCGCCCACGTAGCCCAGCCGCTTCGCCGTGCGCAGGGTGTCCAGGTACAGGATGGCGTCCAGGCCGCGGCGCCGGTAGCCCTCCTTGATGCCGAGGATGATGAGGCGCAGCCGGTTGATGCGGCGCGAGGCCAGCGCCAGCTTCACCAGGCCGATGGGCAGGCCGAACGTGGTGAGCCGCCCGTTGGCCGCGCGGATGGCCTGGTTGGCATCCGGCACCGTCAGGGAGAAGGCCACCGGCTCGCCCTGGACCTCCGCCATGAGCGCGAGCTCCGGCCGGACGACCGTCTTGAGCTCCTTGGCCAGGTGGTCGAACTCCGCGTCGGTGAAGGGCACGAAGCCCCAGTTCTTCTCCCACGCCGAGTTGTAGATGTCGCGGATGCGCTTCACCTCGGCGTCCAGGTCCTTCATGTTGACCGGACGCACGACGACGCCGTCGCGCACGCGAATCTTCTCCGCGATGCGCACCACCTTCTCCGGCGGCTGCGCGGACGACGACAGCTCGTAGGCGTACAGGTCCTTGGCCTTCGTCAGGCCACAGGCCTCCAGCAGCGCCGCGTAGTAGGGCGGGTTGTGCGGCATCATCACCGCGGGCGGCGTATCGAAGCCGTCGATGAGCAGGCCCCAGTCCTGGTTGGAGGACAGGTTGGCCGGCCCCAGCATGGCGTCCATGCCCCGCAGGCGCAGCCAGGTCGCGGCGGACTCCAGCAGGGTCCGGGCGACGCCCGCGTCATTCACGCACTCGAAGAGACCGAAGAAGCCCTCCTTCGTGCCGTGAATCTCCATGTGCCGCGGATTGCGGATGGCGGCGATGCGGCCCACGACGTCCGGACCGCGCCGGGCGAGGAACAGCTCCAGCTCGCCGTACTCGAAGAAGGGGTTCTTCTTCGGGTCCAGGAAGTCCCGGCGCTCCATCTCCAGCGGAGGAACCCAGTGCGGGTCGCTCCTGTACAGGGCGTAGGGGAGGCGGATGAACTGCATCCGCTCCGCCTCGCCGCGGACAGGGGTCACCTGCACGTCCGAGGGCATGGACGAAGGCGCGGGGGTTGGCTCGGCGTGGAGGGCCATGGGCGGTTCAGTTCCGGTCGGAGTGGGCGCCGTTGCGCATGAAGAAGTGAGCGCCCTTCTCCAGCAACAAGCCCGGCAGCTCGCCGCGCTTCTCCCACAGCTTCATCGGTGCGTTGCCCAGCTTCCGCAGGTCCTCCGGCTGGAGGTTGGCCGCGCGCCACGTGAGCTGCTCCACCGCGTCGAACAGGCGTCCGGCCACCTCGCGCGACGACATGCGCGACAGCTGGTCCAGGGTGATGCCGCCCTTGTCCGCCAGCAGGCCGTTCGAGCCCGCGGCCCACTTCTCGCTCGCGCGGTTGGACAGGATGCGAGTGCCCGGGCGGGCAATCTGCACCGGCTCGTAGACGGAGGGGCGCGTCTCCGGAATCACGCCCAGCTTCCGGCCAATGGTCTCGAAGGTGTCGAGCACGCGGTCCAGTTGCGCGTCCGTGTGCGTGGCCATGTACGAGGTGCGGATGAGCGCGTGGCCCGGCTCCACCGCCGGCGGAATCACCGGGTTGGCGAAGACGCCGGCCTCATGCAGCGCGCGCCAGAATCGGAAGCACTTCACCTGGTCGCCGATGTGCACCGGCACCACCGGCGTCACCGACACGCCCGTGTCGAAGCCCATGGCGCGGAAGCCGTTGTGCATCTTCTCCGCGATGTCCAGCAGGCGGGCGCGGCGCTCCGGCTCCGCTTCGATGATCTCCAGCGCCTTGAGCGCCGCGGCGATGGAGCCCGGCGTCATGGACGCGGAGAAGATGACCGAGCGCGCCTTGTGGCGGATGTAGTTGATGACCTCGAAGGGACCGGCCAGCACGCCGCCCAGCGACGCGAAGCTCTTGGAGAAGGTCCCCATGACGAGGTCCGTCTCCTTCTCCAGGTCGAAGTACTCGGAGGTGCCCCGGCCCAGCGTGCCCAGCACGCCCATGGCGTGCGCGTCATCCGTCATCACCCGCGCGTTGAAGTGCTTCGCCAGCTCCACGATGCGGGGCAGGTTGCAGATGTCGCCCTCCATGGAGAAGACGCCGTCGGTGACGATGATCTTGCCCGCGTCCGGATCCGCCTGGGACAGCAGCTGCTCCAGGTGGTCCATGTCGTTGTGGCGGAACTTGCGCTCGGTGGCGAAGGACAGGCGGATGCCGTCCACCAGCGACGCGTGGTTCTGCCGGTCGCTGAAGACGATGTCGTGCCGGCCCAGGATGGACGCCAGCGCCAGGTTCGTCTGGAAGCCCGTGGAGATGACGATGGCGGACTCGCGATTGAGGAACTTCGCCAACCGCGCTTCCAGCTCCTCGTGCAGCGCCAGTGTGCCGTTGAGCAGTCGCGAGCCGGAGCTGGTGGTGCCGAACTTCTCCGTCGCCTTGATGGCCGCTTCCTTCACGCGCGGATCGGCGGACAGGCCCAGGTAATTGTTGGACCCGACCATGATGACGCGCTTGCCTTCGATTTCCACCTCGGTGGCGCCGTGCGACGCTTCGATGGCACGGAAGTACGGATAGAGACCCGCAGCCTTCGCGATACGGTAGTCCTTCCAGTTACGGCACTTGTCGAAGACGTCGCTCATGGGTGATCGGTCTTTCTCTCAGGCTGCGTCGGGAGGCATGGACCGGCCCGGGAGCCTGGGGCTCTCCAGTCGCGACTCCCCCGATTGAAGGAACGTTCCACTTCGGGGATTTCTGCGTCCGGCGGCCTCCCACGGGGGACGCGGGGCCGTGAATAAAGAGGGAGCGCGGCAGTGTCAAGGCAAGCGCCGCGCCATCCATCCCACTGTCGCCACCCGTATCCGGGCTCGCCTTGACAGCACTGAGACTTTGATGGCACCCCGCCGTCTGACACACGGTGTTCTCCAGTCGATATTGGAGCGCAAGGTGTGCATCGCGCTGCACACCTGCCGTGGGCGTGACGCGCCTGGAAGCCCTCCGCTTCACCCGCTGTTCAAGGACGCCGCTGACTGGCCGGGAATTTGCTCGGTCGCCGGTCCCCGAGGAGTCGACGTTGGCCAGGTCACAACGGTGGTTCGAGGGCTTCATCCAGGCCGCGGTTTCGCGCCCCTGGCAGGTGTTGCTGGTGTTCTCACTGCTCGCGCTGGGCGGTATGGCGCTGGCGTCGCGCTTGGAATTCCGCGGGTCGTTCGTGGAGTTGCTCCCGCAGGGATCCCAAGAAGTGCGGGATCTGACACGCGTGTCAGAGAAGGCAGGCGGGGATGGCTACCTGGTCCTCGTGGCAAAGGGAGACACTCCGGAGCGCCTGGAGGCATACGCGGCCGAATTGCAGACGCAATTGGAAGCGATGCCCGAGGTCCGCTACGTCGAGCACCGCTATGACGTGGACTTCTTCCGCCGAAATGCGCTGCTGTTATTGCCCATCGAGCAACTCGCCGCGCTGCGCCAGGACCTGACGGCGCGTGTGCGTTACGAGCGGCAACGCGCCAACCCGTTCTTCTTCGATTTGGGGGGCACGCCGGAGCCGCCGGACTTCGAGGCCATCGCGAAGAAGTACGCGCCGGACGCGCCCATGCGCGCGACGTTGGCCAGCGCGGACGGCACCGAAGTCTATTTGATGATCAAGCCGTCCGGGACGGCCGGGGATTTGGCGTTCGCGCGGCGCTTCGTGGACCAGGCCATGGGCACCGGACGCACGCTCGCGGCGCAGCGCTATCCGGGCGTGACGTTGCAGGCCACGGGCAACTTCCAGGGGCGCATCGAAGAGGACGCGGTGATGCGCGGCGACCTGTCGCGCGCCGGCACGCTGTCGGCGCTCATCGCGGTGGGCCTCATCCTGCTCGCCACGCGGCGTGTCGCGGCGCTGGCCGTGGTCGGCATCCCCGTCATGGTGGGCGTGGTGTTGACGTTCGCGGCGGCGCAGCTCGCCATTGGCCACCTCAACATCGTGACGGGGTTCCTCGTCGCCATCTTGATTGGCCTGGGCATCGAGTACGGCGTCCACCTGTGCATGCGGTACTGGGAGGAGCGGCGCGCGCGTCCGGCCCACGAGGCGATCCTCACGGCAGTGCGCGGCACCTTCAGCGGCGCGGTGACGTCCGCGGTGACGAACGCGGCGGCGTTCTTCGTGCTGCTGCTGGCCCAGTTCCAGGCCTTCAACCAGTTCGGTCTGCTGGCGGGCCTGGGTGTGCTGCTGGCCGTGCTGGCGACGTATGCGATGGCGCCCTCGCTGCTGGCCATCGCGGAGCGGCTGCGTCCGGCCCGCGTGGACGTGGCGGCCGAAGCCACCGCGTCCCAAGTGTCCCAGCCGGAGCGCGCGTGGCGGCGCTGGCCCACGGGCGCCATCGCCGCGCTGGCGCTCGCGGTGGTGGGCTTCGCCGCGTTCTCCGTGTCCGTGGCGCCGCAACTGGGCTTCGAGACGGACATGCGCAAGCTCAAGGGCGAGTCTCCGGCATCGCGCCTGGATGACCGCGTCACCGAGCAACTAGGCCAGCCCCTCAACCCGGCCATCTTCCTGGTGGATGACGTGGCGCAGGCGGCGCAGGTGGAGGCCGTCATCGCGGAGGTGAAGCAGCGCAACGGCGCGGACTCCGCCATCCTCGACTCCGCGTCCCTCAATGACTTGCTTCCGTCCGATATCGAGCGCCGGGAGGCGGAGCTGGCCGCTTTGCGCGAGGCCTTCCAAGGTCTGGAGGACCTGCCCGCGGAGCTTCGCGAGGACGCGCGGCTCCAGGAGTTCCAGCGGATGTTGGAGGCGAAGCCCTACGGTCTGGAGGCGTTGCCGGTGGAGGTGCGCCGGCGCTTCGAGGCCACGGACGGGAAGGGCACCTTCCTGCTCCTGTTCCCCTCCGTCTCCAACTCCGACACCGAGGAGCTGCGGCGCTGGGCCACGCAGATCGACCAGGTGGTGGAGGGCGTGAAGGCGCGCGGCATCGACCTGGCCGTGCTGGACAGCAACCGCATCGCCGCGCGCATCTTCGCGCTGGTGAGCGCGGACGGGCCGCTCATCCTGTGGTCCGCCGCTGCGGTGGTGTTCGTCGTCATCCTGGTGAGCCTGCGCAGCTTCAAGCGCGCGTTGCTCGTCACCGGGCCGCTGTTCCTGGGCATGACGTGCCTGGCGGGTGGCATGTACCTCTTCGACGTCCAGCTCAACTTCATCAACGCGGTGGTCCTGCCGAACCTGCTGGCCATCGCCGTGGACAACTCGGTGCATCTCTTCCACCGGTACGAGGAAGAGGGGCCCGGCTCGCTCGGCAAGGTGGTGCGCCACACAGGGCTGGCGGCCGTGGTGGCCACGCTGTCCAATGCGGCCGGGTATGGCGCGCTACTGGTCGCCAACCACCAGGGCCTGCGGAGTATCGGTCAGATTGCGCTGCTGGGGGTCATGTGCACCTTCTTGGGGACCACGGTCTTCTTCCCCGCGCTGCTCGCCTTGTTGGAGCGGTGGAAGGGGCGCGAGAATGTGGTGGCGGGGAAGGGAGCGGTCGTTCAGAGCCTCGAACTCGGCGATTCTGGCGCGCAAGCCGCGCCGCCGGGGGAGCGTAAGTCGGCGTGAGTTCCTGGGTTTCCCAAAGCGTTCGCGGTGAGGCGGTGCGCGTCCAGCTCACCACCGTGGACCTCATCATCGTCGTGTCCTGCGCGTTGGCTTCGCTGCTCCTGTTGGGGCCGGGCCGGTGGGCGCCGGATGCGCTGCGCTGCGCGGGACTGTTCGCGGTGGTGGGCGTGGGGCCGCTCGTCCTCCGGACGCTGGCCGCGTCGTTCCCGGGGCACCGGTGGATCCATGTCTTCGCAGATTGGTGGCTGCTGCCCACCGCGGTGATGACGCACGGCTGGCTGGCTCCCGTGGTGGACACGGTGAATCCCTTCCTCAAGGACGCGCAGTTGGTGGCGGCCGACCAGCGGCTCTTCGGCGTGCAGGCGGCGGTGGTGCTGTCGCGCGTCGTCCCGGCCTGGCTCAACGACATCCTGATGGTCTGCTACTACGGCCACTTCGTCTGGGCGCTGGTAATGGGACTGGTGCTCTACCGGCGCCCGGGCGGCGCGGAGTACGACGAGTACCTCACCGCGTTGGGGCTGCTCTTCTTCCTCAACTACGCGGCCTATGCGCTGGTGCCCGCGGTGGGGCCTCGCTACTTCCTGGTCGACGCGTTCGATGGGCCACTCCAGGGCACGCTGACGCCGCTGCTGGATTCACTCATGCGCAAGCCGCTGTTCGCGCGTGACTGCTTTCCGTCGGGACACACCGGCGCCACGCTGCTGGTGCTGTATTACGCGTGGCGGTTCTCCCGCCGCGTCTTCTGGGTGATGTTGCTGCCGGGCCTGGGGCTCATCGCGGCCACGCTGGTGGGCCGTTTCCACTACGCCACGGACCTGCTCTGCGCGGTGCCCATGGTCATGGTGGTGACGGGGCTGGCGCTGGGCGTCTCCCGGGCGGCCCGGCAGCGCGAAGTGGCGAAGGACGCGCGTTCCGTGCCGGTGGACGCTATCGTCAGGCCCTGAGCGCCCGGACGTTGGCGGCGCGAGGAGCCGACGTCCATGTCCAGGCCCGTAGCCGCGCAGCGAGTCACCCGGTTCGCCACCACCGTCTTTTCCGAGTTCAGCGCCCTGGCCGCCCGCCACGGCGCGGTGAACCTGGGGCAGGGGTTCCCTGACTTCGACGGCCCGGCGGCCATCAAGGAAGCGGCGCAGCGCGCCATCCGCGACGGGGGCAACCAGTACGCCATGGGCGCGGGCACTCGGGAGTTGCGCGTGGCCATCGCCGAGCACTCGGCGCGCTTCTACGGCCAGACGGTGGACCCGGACACCATGGTGACAGTGACGAGCGGCGCCACCGAGGCCATCCTCGACACGCTGCTGGGGTTGGTGGACCCGGGCGACGAGGTGGTGGCCTTCGAGCCCTTCTACGACTCCTACGACGCCAACATCACCTTCGTGGGGGCCACCGCGCGCTTCGTGCCGCTGCGCCCGCCGGACGCGGACCACGCGCAGTGGTGGTTCGACCGGGACGAGGTCCGCGCCGCCTTCAGCCCGCGCACCCGGTTGCTCATCCTCAACACGCCGCACAACCCGACGGGGAAGGTCTTCACCCGCGATGAGCTGACGTTCCTGGGCGAGCTGTGCGCCGAGTTCGACGTGAAGGTCCTCTCCGACGAGGTGTATGAGCACCTCGTCTTCGAGCCCGCGCGCCACCTGCGTCCGGCCACGCTGCCCGGGCTGGCTGAGCGCACCGTGACGGTGAGCAGCGGCGGGAAGACGTTCAGCCTCACCGGCTGGAAGGTGGGCTGGGTCATCGCGCCGCCGCCGCTGCGGGACGCGGTGCAGCGGGCCCACCAGTTCGTGACCTTCGCCACCGCCGCGCCGCTACAGGCCGCCATGGCGGAGGCGCTGCGGTTGCCGGACGCGTACTTCACGGAGCTGACGGCGTCCTACGCGGCGAAGCGGGAGCGGCTGCTCACCGGGCTGCGCGAGGCCGGGCTGACGGCGTTCGCCCCGGAGGGCAGCTACTTCATCCTCGCGGACATCTCGCGCCAGGGCTTCGCCGATGACGTGGCCTTCTGCCGTCACCTGGTGTCCGAGGTGGGCGTGGCAGCCATTCCGCCCAGCGTCTTCTATGGCCCGGCGCACCGGCACCTGGGGCAGGGGCTGGCCCGCTTCGCTTTCTGCAAGACGGACGCGGTGCTGGACGAAGCCGTGCGCCGCCTGCGCGCGGGCCTGTCGTCGCGATGAGCTTCTTCGGAGAGCTCTACCTTCGCAGCACGCTGCCGTTCCTGTCGGAGGCCGTCACCACGCGTGAGGTGGACTACCTGGCCCGAGCCTTCGCGGACGTGGCGGGGCCGGCGCCGGTGGTGGACCTGGGGTGTGGCCACGGCCGCCACGCGGCGCGGCTGAACGCGGTGGGGCCTCTGGCGGGGCGCGTCATCGGGCTGGAGTTGGACGCACTGTCGTTGGCCATGCGGCGCCCGGGCTTCCCGGCGATCCAGGGGGACCTGCGGGCCCTGCCGTTTCGCGAGGCGTCCCTGGCGGGGGCCTACGCGTGGTACTCGACGCTGGCCGCCTTCACGGATGGCGAGCACATGCACATCCTCCGCGAGGTCGCGCGCGTGCTGCGGCCAGGAGGACGGTGGGTGTTCCAGACGGTGCCGTTCGAGCGACTGGCGGCGTCCCCCCGGGCGGCCTTCCGCGAGACGCTACCGGATGGAAGCGTCCTGGAGGAGGAGAGCTGCTTCGACGCCTCGACGGGGCGGGACGAGGGACGTCGGACGCTGACCTCCCCGGAGGGTCGATGCCTGCGCGCATCCTATTCCCTTCGTTACTATCCCCTTGCGGATTGGGTGCGGCTGTTGGAAAGCACGGGATTTTCCGTCGTCTGGGTGCACGGTGGCCTGGCGGGTGGGCCGCTGGACGCGCAGTCAACCGACCTGATCGTGGGAGCGGAGCGGCGCCATGGCTGAGATGCAGGAACACTCCAGGGCGAGGTTGGGCTGGCTGGGCCAGTTGCCCAAGCAGGTCGACGTCTACGAAGTCGGTCCCCGGGACGGCTTGCAGAACGAGCTGCGCACGCTGCCCACGCGGGACAAGGCGCGCCTCATCAACGCATTGGTGGCCGCGGGGGAGAAGCGCATCGAAGTGACGTCGTTCGTGTCACCCAAGTGGATTCCCCAGCTCGCGGACGCCGAGGAGCTGCTGCGACTGGTGGGCCGTCGCGACGGCGTCGTGTTCTCCGCGCTGGTGCCCAACCTCAAGGGCCTGGAGCGCGCGAAGGACGCGGGCCTGGAGGAGGCCGCCGTCTTCATCTCCGCCTCCGAGGCGCACTCGAAGAAGAACATCAACAAGAGCATCGCCGAGGCCGTGGTGGGCGCGCGCGAGGTGACGTCCTCCGCGCTCCAGGCGGGCATGCGCGTGCGCGGCTACCTGTCCACCGTGTGGGGCTGCCCCTACGAGGGCGACGTTCCGGTGGAGCGCGTGGTGGACATCTGCCGGCAGCTCGTGGACGCGGGCATCTACCAGCTCAGCCTGGGAGACACGATTGGCATCGGCACGCCGCGCCAGACGGAGGTCCTGCTGGAGGCGCTGCTGAAGCACATCCCCGTGGAGAAGCTGGCGCTGCACCTGCACGACACGCGCGGTACCGCGCTGGCGAACGCGTTGGTGGGCCTGTCCGCGGGCGTGACGACCTTCGACGCCAGCATTGGCGGCCTGGGCGGGTGCCCCTACGCCCCGGGAGCGGCGGGGAACCTGGCCACCGAGGACGCCGTCTTCATGCTCCACGGCATGGGCGTGGACACCGGCATCAATCTGGACCGGCTGGTGGAGGCCGGGGAGATTGCCCAGGAGCTGATCGGCCGGAAGCTGGCGGGCAAGTACCTCCAGGCCGCGCTGGGCGAGCGTGAGAAGAAGGCCGCTCGCCGCGCCCAGACGTGAGCGGGCCATACCCAGCCCCGAGGTCATGAAGTACCCGGCAATCCTAAAATCCGGGCATCATTGAAAAATTCTGTTGGGACTTACGTTTCGAGGTGGTGAACGGGTAGGGTCAGGGTCGTTTTGACCCCACCTGCTGCCTCAACGGGAAGTGCCAGATGAACGTCTCGCTCGATGCCGACGTCCTCGAGAGACGTTCGCAATCCCTGTTCGACGCCCACCAGGAGGCGCTGAGCCGCCGCACGGACCGGATGTTCGCCGTGCTGATGGGGCTCCAGTGGGTCGGCGGGCTGGTGGTGGCCCTGGCGCTGTCCCCCCGCACGTGGAGTGGGACGTCCAGTCAGGTCCATCCGCACGTCTGGGCGGCGGCCGGCCTGGGCGCCCTCCTGGCGAGCCTGCCGGTGGCCATGGCGTGGGCGTTGCCGGGTCGGGCGGCCACGCGGTTCGTCATCGCCACGGCGCAGGCGTTGGTGTCCGGGCTGCTCATCCATCTGACGGACGGGCGCATCGAGACGCACTTCCACATCTTCGGGTCCCTGGCGCTGCTGGCCATGTACCGGGACGCGCGGGTGCTGTTCCTTTACTCGGCGCTGGTGGCGGTGGACCACCTGCTTCGCGGCCTGTACTGGCCCCTGTCCATCTTCGGCGTGGAGTCCGCCAGTGCCTGGCGCGCGTGGGAGCACATCGGCTGGGTCGTGTTCGAGAACGTGTTCCTCCTGATTGGCGGGCGAGGCACGGTGAAGGATGCCCGGGCGCTGGCGGCGCGACAGGCCTGGTTGGAGTTGTCTCAAGGAGCGGTTCGCACGCGCGTGGTGGAGCCGCTGGTGGACTCGGCGCGGGCGCTGACGGAGGCGACTCATTCGCTCGTGTCGAGCACGGATGACCAGCGCGCGATGCTGTCGCGCCAGTCCGCGGCGCTCTCGGATACGCAGATGGCGACGAACGAGATGCAGCGGGCGTCTTCCACGGCCTCTCGTCAGGCGGATGCCATCCTCGCCTCCACGCTCCAGGCCGGGGACGTGGGGGCTGACGCCGAGGCCATGCTGGGCCAGAGCATGGAGGGCCTGGAGGCCATCCGCACACAGGTGATGGAGATGGCCGGACTCCTGCGTGGATTGGACGGCCAGGCCCGGCAGCTCTCGAGCGTCACCCTGGCGGTGAAGGACCTGGCGGACCAGTCCCACATGGTGGCGGTGAACGCGGCCATCGAGGCGGCGCGCGCGGGGGCGCACGGCAAGGGCTTCGCGGTGGTGGCCACGGAGATGCGGCGGCTCGCGCAGCAGTCCGTCCGGGCGGCGGGGCAGGTGAGCGGCATCCTGGACGCCGTGCACCAGTCGCTCCAGCACGTCGTGGAGCTCTCCCTGAAGGGGGCGGATCGGATGGCGCGGGACATCGAGGTGGTGCGCGCGTCGGGAGAGCGCCTGCGGGGCCTGTCCACCGTGCTGCGCACCAGCACGGAGGGCGTGCAGCAGATTTCAGTGGCGGTGGCGCGCCAGGCCGCGGGCGTGGCGCGAATCTCCAGCGCGGTGGATGAGCTGTCCGCGATGATGAAGCAGACGCTGGGGCGTGTCGAACAGACGACCACCGCCGCCCAGACGCTTCGCGGGGTGACGGGCCGTGTCCACGGTGTCATCGACACCTATCAGGGCACCCGCACGGATGAGGCGCCGCCAGCGAACGATGCGGGCCGGGTGATTGCGTTCAGACGGGACGCGTAGGCGGGCGTCCGCCGAGTGTGAGGTTGCCGGCCGGGGCGCGCGGTGCCGCCGCGCCCCGGGGTCCGCCCCTTCGCCTCAGCGTCCGCCGAGCATGGACTCCAGCCGGTCCTGAAGTCCGAGGTGGGCGGCTGCGCTCACCAGCATCCGCCGCTCCTTGCGGTCGATGCGGCCGTCCACCAGCGCCATCTCCACGATGTTGCGCAGGAACACCTCCGCTTCGGGGCTGCCCTTCTCCACGAGGCGGTCGAAGAGCTGTGGCCCCATGCTCAGCGCCAGCTCCACGTTGTCCCACAGCACGCCCCAGCGCTCCGAGCACAGCTTCAGCAGCTTGCGCTCCGCGGCCGTCACCTCGCCGTCGGCGGCGGCGATGGCGGCCATCATGTACAGCAGGCGCTGCCGCTCCTGGACGTCCATCACCGCGTCCTCGGGCCGAGGCGTGTGGCCATGGTCACCCATGCGCTGTTGCGGCGCGGCCTGGCGTGGAGGGAGGGCCCGGAACCGCGCGTCCTCGTCCGCGTTCCACGCCTCGAACGTGCGCGCCGCCGCGAGCACCCAGTCCCGCTCACCGGTGGCCAGCGGCGTGCCGCAGTAGTCGCAGTCCGTGGCGGCGCTGTTCGTCAGCGGCGCGTTGCACTGCGGGCACCGGTTCGTGGACATGCCGTTGGCGGTGTTCGTCTGCGCGCCGTGCTTGCGCGTCAGCGTGAAGATGTAGCGCTGGGGCACGGTGGGCAGGGAGCGGGGCCGCTCGCTGGCGGGCCCCACGCCCATGCGCGCGCTCCAGCGAATCTCCACGTGCGCCACGTCCTGGCCCTGCGGATCCACCTGGAACGCGCGCACGTCCGCGGAGCCCACGGCGCACTCCAGGAACACGCGGCGGGCCCCCTGGCGGCGCAGGCCCTCCAGCTCCGTCTCCAGCCGCTGCACGGTGTCCGTCCGGGCCACCTTGGCCAGCGGCTTCGTGTCGCCGCGGCTCTGCGCGTCAATCCACTTCCAGAACAGCAGGGACGCGCGGTCCTCCAGCATCTCCAGGTTGAGCGCCGGGTCCGACTCGCGTGCCTGCATCAGCCCGTCCACCGTCTTGTGGTACGGCGCGTGCTCGATGCCCTGCGTGATTTCGGACAGCGTCCAGTCGTAGTTACCCGAGTTCACCACCGCGCCGCAGAACTCGCAGCTGTTGGCCGCGCCACCGTTGAACGGCGCGCCGCAGTTGGGGCACTTGCCTTGGAAAAGGTCCGCGCCGATGCGCGTCTGCGCCCCCGGCTTGCGCACGAAGGTCCAGACCTCCGTGAAGGCCTCGCTGGGGACCTTGCGCGCGGCCTCGGTGGCCTGCGCGTCGCTGAAGGACACGGGCACGTCGGTGTCGCGCATCCGCGCGTGCACACGGACGTGGATGCTGTCGAACCACTGGCTCTGGTCCAGACCGATGAGCTGGAGGTCCAGCACCTCGAAGTCGGTGATGGCGTCCCGCACGCCCTGCGCGCGCATGAGCTCCAGTTGCACGCCGAAGCGCTGGAAGGTGGCGTCCGACAGGAAGGGCCGCACCGGCGTCATGTCCCGGAGGAACCACGCCTGCTGCAGCTCCATGAACAGCCACTTCGTCTTGTCGAGCATCGGCTCCAGCTCGAAGGCGGGGTCCTTCAGCTTCAGGGCGTTCACCCAGCCTTGCACGTCACGCTGGGACACCTGGGTGCGCTGATACGCCTCGCGCTGCTCCAGGGCCTTCCTGGTGGTGGCGTCCGGGTGCAGGTTGCGGCGGTACAGCCAGTACACGATGCCGCCAATGCAGAGCAGCGGCAGCATGACCTTGGGGTAGCGGAAGACCAGGCTGAAGAGCTGGTAGACGACCCAGAACGCGACGCCGTCCCCATCGCCGCCGCCGCGGCCACCGCCGTTGCCGGACGAGGGGCGGGAGTAGTGCTCGCCGCCACCTCCGCGCCCCAAGGCTTCGAGCGGAAGCAGGAGCGCCACGTAGGCGATGGCGGGCAGCCAGGGGGCCCACCGGGAGAGTCGGTGCGAGATGGAGCGCAGAGGCGTGGCCATGTCCCCCCATGCTAACCGTTTCCGTCTTGCCAGACCCGGCTTATGGCCGCACTCTGCCGCGGCCCAGAGCAGCCCGCCTGCCAGGCCGGGAAAAGGGGAGCGAACATGTCGGAATTCAAGGTCGACGCACGTGGTCCCATCGAAATCTGGACCATCGACGGCGAGAGCCGCCGCAATGCCATCAGCCGCGCCATGTTGAAGGAGCTGGGCGAGCTGGTGGCCCGCGTGTCTTCCGGCCGTGACGTGCGCGCCGTCGTCATCACCGGCGCGGGCGACAAGGCCTTCTGCGCCGGCGCCGACCTGAAGGAGCGCGCCACCATGGCCGAGGACGAGGTCCGCGCCTTCCTGGACGGGCTGCGCCGCACCTTCCGCGCGATCGAGAAGAGCGACTGCGTCTTCATCGCCGCCATCAACGGCGCGGCCCTGGGCGGTGGCACGGAGCTGGCGCTCGCGTGTGACTTGCGCGTGGCCGCCCCGGCCGCGGAGCTGGGGCTCACCGAGGTGAAGCTGGGCATCATCCCCGGCGGCGGAGGCACGCAGCGCCTGGCGCGCCTGGTGGGCCCAGGCCGCGCGAAGGACCTCATCCTCACCGCCCGCCGCATCAACGCCGCCGAGGCCTTCAGCGTGGGCCTGGCGAACCGGCTGGCGCCGGAGGGCCACCTGCTGGCCGTGGCGTACGGGCTGGCGGAGTCGGTGGTGGAGAACGCGCCCATCGCCGTGGCCACGGCCAAGCACGCCATTGACGAGGGCACGGGCCTGGAGCTGGACGATGCGCTGGCGCTGGAGCTGCGCAAGTACGAGGAGATTCTCAAGACGGAGGACCGCCTGGAGGGCCTGCGCGCCTTCGCGGAGAAGCGCGCGCCCGTCTACAAGGGCCGCTAGCCCGCACGGACGAAATCGGGGACGGAAGGCCCGGTACCCACCGGTGCCCCGTCCCCGAAGTGCGTCACGTCACATGGCGCGAAGGCCGCGCGCGCCGGTCAGGCGTTCGCGGTGCGCTCCTGGCCCAGGTTGACGTTCTGTTTGTTCATGTAGGCGGTGGCCTTGTCCTTGACGGTGGTCCGCAGCTCGGTGCCCGTCTTCGGGGCCAGCAGCAGGGCCGCCACGCCACCCGCGGCCACGCCGAGGAGGAAGATGCCCAGGCCGCCCAGGCCGGTGCGCGCCGGCTTGTAGGTGGTCAATCCGACATGCCGCAGCACGTCATCCGGCTCGAAGTCATCCCAGCGGTTCCGCGCCACGCGCGGCAGGTCATTGATGAGCTTATGGGCCAGCCACTTGCGGTACAGCTCGCTCCGGGCGATTCCCTTGGCCATCCACTTGCCTTTCTTCGCTGCGAACATGCGTCCCTCCTGGGCCCAATGGTTGCCGGGTGCGCATCCATCGCGAGCACGCCCCCGTTGAGCACCAAGGTAGGCAGGGGAGCCTGGAGCGGCATCCCCTGCGGGGACCGTTCTGCGCGGTGCGTCGTCTGCCTGTCACGCCGCGCCGGTTCCCCAGCGAGAAGGCAGCCAGCCGTAGCCCTTTCTGCTATGTGCCACGGGCCATGTCCCAAGACTCGAGACTGCTGGAGAAGATCGCCCAGGTGGAGAAGGGTGGCGCGCAGAAGTACCACGCCAAGAACGCGGAGGCGGGCAAGCTCTTCGCCCGCGAGCGCATCCGCCTGCTGGTGGATGAAGGCTCCTTCGTGGAGGACGCGAAGCTCGCCAACAACCTGGACCCGGACCTGCCCTCGGATGGTGTCGTCATCGGCGTGGGCAAGGTGGCCGGGCGCACCGTGGCCATCATGGCCAACGACTCCACGGTGAAGGCCGGGAGCTGGGGCGCCCGCACGGTGGAGAAGATCCTCCGCATCCAGGAGACGGCCCGCGACCTGCGCTGCCCGCTGTTCTACCTGGTGGACTCCGCCGGTGCCCGCATCACCGACCAGGTGGAGATGTTCCCCGGGCGCCGCGGCGCCGGCCGCATCTTCTACAACGAGGTGCACATGTCCGGCTTCGTGCCGCAGGTGTGCCTGCTCTTCGGTCCGTCCGCCGCCGGTGGCGCGTACATCCCCGCGTTCTGCGACCTGGTCATCATGGTGGAAGGCAATGCCTCCATGTACCTGGGCAGCCCGCGCATGGCGGAGATGGTCATCGGCGAGAAGGTCACCCTGGAGGAGATGGGTGGCGCGAAGATGCACTGCTCCATCTCCGGCGTCGGCGACGTGCTGGTGAAGACGGAGCAGGAGGCCATCGAGGCGGCGAAGAAGTACATCGGCTACTTCCCGGAGAACTTCTCCCAGGCGCCGCCGCGCGCCGAGCCCAAGGCCCCCAAGGCCGGCGGCAAGAAGGTGGAGGAGATCGTCCCCGTCGACCAGAACAAGCCCTTCAACATGCATGAGCTCATCAACGAGCTCATCGACGAGGGGAGCTGGTTCGAGGTGAAGAAGCTCTTCGCCCAGGAGCTCGTCACGGGCCTGGCCCGCATCGACGGCCGCCCGGTGGGCATCGTCGCCAACCAGCCCAAGTACAAGGGCGGCGTGCTGTTCGTGGACAGCGCGGACAAGGCGGCCCGCTTCATCTGGCTGTGTGATGCCTTCAACATCCCGCTGCTCTATCTGGCGGACGTGCCGGGCTTCATGATTGGCACCAAGGTGGAGCGCGCGGGCATCATCCGCGCCGGCGCGAAGATGATCTCCGCCGTGTCCGAGGCCAGCGTGCCGCGCATCTGTGTGGTGGTCCGCAAGGCCTACGGCGCCGGCCTCTACGCCATGAGCGGCCCCGGCTTCGCCCCGGACGCCACCATCGCGCTGCCCGGAGCGATGATCGCCGTCATGGGCCCGGAGGCGGCGGTGAACGCCGTCTACTACAACAAGATCCAGGAGCTGCCGGAGGCCGACCGGCCCGCCTACGTCCAGAAGCTGCGCGACGAGTACAAGCAGGACGTGGACATCTACAAGCTGGCCAGCGAACTGGTCATCGACGACATCGTCCCGGGTGACCGGCTGCGTCAAGAACTCACCCAGCGCTACGGCGTCTACTCCCAGCGGCATCAGCCCCGTGCGGAAAAGAAACACGGTGTCTATCCGGTTTGAGTAGGTAGCGTTACCCCACCTCCAAGGCCCGGGCTGCGCTTGGGCCGTCTGCTATAGATCCTGCTGACACCATGGATTTTGACCTTCCAGAAAGCCATCGCGCCCTCCAGTCCTCCATCCGTGACTTCTGCGAACGGCGGGTGAAGCCGTATGCCCGTGAGTGGGACAAGGACGAGACGTTCCCCATGGAAGTCGTCCGGGAGCTGGGGCAGCTCGGGGTGATGGGCATGCTCGTCGCCGAGGAGTTCGGCGGAGCGGCCATGGACTCGCTCGCCGTGGCGGTGGCGGTGGAGGAGATCGCCCGCTACGACGGCTCGCTGGCGCTGACGGTGGCCAGCCACAACGGCCTGGGCACCAGCCACCTGCGCGTCTTCGGTTCGGACGCGCAGCGCCAGAAGTACCTGCCGAAGCTGGCCACGGGTGAGTACCTGGGCGCGTGGGGCCTGACGGAGCCGGGGTCCGGCTCGGACGCGTCGAGCATGAAGACCACGGCCGTGCGCAAGGGCGACGGCTGGGTGCTCAACGGCGCCAAGATGTTCATCACCCAGGGCACGGTGGGCGACGTGTTCGTGGTGCTGGCCGTCACCTCGCCGCAGAAGCGGCAGAAGGGCATCACCGCCTTCCTGCTGGAGAAGGGCCTGCCGGGCTTCAGCCAGCGCGCCATCCACGGGAAGCTGGGCATGCGCTCGTCGGACACGGCCGAGCTCGTCCTGGAGAACGTGGAGGTGCCGGACTCGGCGCGCGTGGGGGAACTGGACCACGGCTTCATCGACACGATGAAGATCCTGGACCGCGGCCGAATCACCATCGGCGCGCTGGCGGTGGGCCTGGGCCGGGGCGCCCTGGAGGAGTCCATTGGCTACTCGCGCGAGCGCACCGCGTTCGGCCAGCCCATCAGCGAGTTCCAGGGACTGCGCTGGATGATGGCGGACATGAAGACGGAGCTGGACGCCGCCCGGCTCCTGGTCCACCGCGCCGCCAAGCTGGCCGACGAAGGCAAGCCGTACTCGCGCGAGGCCTCCATGGGGAAGCTGTTCGCCTCCGAGGCCGCCATGCGGGCTTGCAACAAGGCCGTGCAGATCCACGGTGGGTACGGTTACACCCGCGAGTTCCCGGTCGAGCGCTACCTGCGCGACGCCAAGCTGTGTGAGATCGGCGAGGGAACCAGCGAGATCCAGCGTACAATCATCGCCCGGGAAACCTTCAAAGGGGCTTGATGGACACCGCGCGGCTGGAAGGTCTCGGGCTGCAGTTGCGGGAGGACGCGGCCGGCACCGAGGCGGTGCTGGACCTTGAGTCGTCCCCGCTGGTCAATCCCGTCACCCGGGCCTTCATCCCCGAGGTGACCTTCCAGGTGATGGGGGACCGTCTCATCCCCATCGCGCCGCCCGCCGTGGTGGGGCTGGCCCCCATCCTGGTGGGCGCGCTCAGCGACGTCGCCGACATCGAGGCGCTGCTCGCGGACGCATTCAACGAGCACATCTTCCACGTTCAGCGCCGCTCCGCGGAGCTCCAGGTGCTGGGGCTGACGCCGCGCGTGGAGCCGGAGACGCTGGAGCTGTCCACCGAGGTGGTGGACGGTGAGCTGGCCGTCACGCTGGTGTCGGACCGGCTGGGCAACTTCCGCGTGGCCCGCGTGGCCCGGGGGAAGGAAGACCTGGCCACCGGCGGCGGCCACACGCTGGAGCTGTCGGAGTTCCGCGAGCGGGCGGCGCTGACGGGCTACCTGGTCGCGCTCTTTGGCGAGCCGGCGGCCCGTCCGCAGGCCGCGCCGGTGGGTGCCGGGCTGGTGCGCTTCTCCGACATCGTGGAGAAGTTCGGCGCGGAGGCGCTCTTGCCTCCCCGCAGTAGCCTGGAGCTGCTGGCGCAGTTGCAGGTGGAGGGCCGCCCGTACCGCTTCGCCGCCGCCAGGGTGGCGGGCCGCACCTTCCGGGGGCTGCTGGCGGGGCCGCAGGGCAAGGAGTGGGCGGGGCGGTTCGAGCTGGATGAGTTCCCAGGCATCGTGCGGATGGTGGCGGACCTGTTGAAGGTCCCTCCCGCGGCCGTGAGGCTGGTGGGCCCGGACGCACCTCAGGAGTGATGCGTTTGAGTGGTGCGGACAAGATGAGCCCGTCCGAGCGGGTGCAGTTGTTGGAGTCGCGGTTGGGGTTGAGCTTCTCCCGGATGGAGACGGCGCTGGAGGCCCTGACGCACAAGACGTACGTCAACGAGACCCGGGACAAGGAGCTGAAGGACAACCAGCGCCTGGAGTTCCTGGGCGACTCGGTGGTCAACCTGGCCGTCAGCCACCGGTTGATGGCGCGCTGCCCGGGACTCCCCGAAGGCGACCTGACGAAGATGCGCGCCCGCGTCGTCAACGAGGACGGCCTGGCCCGCGTGGCCCGGACCATCCCGCTGGGCGACCTGCTGCTGCTGGGGCGGGGTGAGCTCATGTCCGGCGGCCGGGAGAAGAACTCCGTCCTGGCGGACGCGCTGGAGGCCGTCTTCGGCGCGGTGTTCCTCACCAGCGGCCTGGACGCCGCGGTGGCGCTGGTGGACCGGTATTTCGCGGACCTGCTGGACGAGGTCTCCAGCGGCCAGGGGCGGCTCGACTACAAGACGCTGCTCCAGGAGCTGGCCCACGAGCGGCTCAAGCTCCAGCCCCGCTACCGCGTCGTCTCGGAGTCCGGTCCGGAACACTCCAAGGTGTTCGAGGTGGAGCTGATGCTGGGGGAGACGGCCTTCGCCCGGGCCACCGGCCGGAGCAAGAAGGAGGCGGAGCAGTCCGCCGCGCAGGCGACGTTGGAGAAGCTGCGGGAAGACGCCGCGTGTCCCACCTCCCCCCCGCCCGGAACGCCGCGACACGACACCCCGGCGTGAAACCCCTTGGATGGGGCAGGGGGCGGCGCGTAAGGTGCCGCGCCGACATGCCCCCCGCCTCCCTCCGAAAGACGCTCGCGCTGGTGACCTGCCTGCTGGCGGGCTCCGTCCTCGCCGCTGACTCCGGCAAGTGGACCCGGAAGGCCGCGGCTGGCAAGGACCTCTACGCCACGCTCCAGACGAGCGAGGGCACCATCGTCGTCCGGCTCTTTGCCAAGGACGCGCCCAAGACGGTGGCCAACTTCGTGGGCCTGGCCGCCGGTGAGAAGGAATGGCGGGACCCGAAGACGGGGAAGATGTCGAAGAAGCCGCTGTATGACGGCACGGTGTTCCACCGCGTGATTCCGGGCTTCATGATTCAGGGCGGGGACCCCACGGGCACCGGCTTCGGCGACCCGGGCTACCGCTTCGCGGACGAGTTCCAGAGCGGCCGCACGTTCGACAAGGTGGGCCTGCTGGCCATGGCCAACGCGGGGCCCAACACCAACGGCAGCCAGTTCTTCATCACCACCTCCACGCCCGGACACCTCGCCGGCAGGCACACCATCTTCGGTGAGGTGCTCCGCGGCTATGACGTGGTGGAGAAGATCAGCAACCTGCCTCGGGACAACCGGGACCGCCCGCGCACCGCGGTGGTGCTCACCCGCGTGGTGCTGGGCGACAAGGCTCCCGCGGGCGTGACGGCCCCCGCGGCGAGCAAGGAAGCGGCGCCCCAGAAGGACGCGGGCGCGAAGTCGGTTTCACCAAGGCCGTGACACATGACCGGGTTCGTCCTCGGACGGACCCCCACACGGGAGGGTAGCATGGGAATGTTGGACGAGGCCCGCGCGGGCAATGACCTTTACGCCACCTTCGACACCACGCAGGGGCAGATCGTGGTGAAGCTGTTCGCGAAGGACGCGCCGAAGACGGTGAGCAGCTTCGTGGGTCTGGCGACGGGCGAGCTGCCCTTCCAGGACCCGAAGACGGGTGAGAAGACGCAGCGCCCGTACTACGACGGCATCATCTTCCACCGCGTGATTCCGGGCTTCATGATTCAGGGCGGGGACCCCACGGGCACCGGCCGCGGCGGCCCGGGCTTCAACGTGGACGACGAGTACCAGAGCGGCCGGACCTTCGACAAAGTGGGTCTGCTGGCCACGGCGAACATCGGCCGCCCCAACACCAACGGCAGCCAGTTCTTCATCACCACGTCCAAGCCGACCTACCTCAACAACAAGCACACCATCTTCGGTGAGGTGCTCAGCGGCTACGACGTGGTGGAGAAGATCGCCGGCGTGCCGCGCGACGGGGATGACCGCCCCCGCCAGCCCGTGGTCATCAACAAGCTGACCATTTCGACGACCCAGCCGTAGCCTGTCCGCTCGCCGCCCGTCCTGGCATGACCGGGCGGGCGGTGGGTGTGATAGGCGCTGTCCAGACGTTTCCTTTTCGGGCCTCCGCGGTACGCGGCGTCCCAGATCACCTCCGAAGCAATGGCCCCCCCCAAGACACACCGCAGCGGCTTCGCCGCCCTCATCGGGCGCCCCAACGTGGGCAAGAGCACGCTGCTCAATGCACTGACGGGCGAAAAAATCGCCATCGTCTCCCCCAAGCCCCAGACGACGCGCAACCGCATCCTCGGCGTCGTCACCCGTCCGGAAGGGCAGGTGGCGTTCATCGACACGCCGGGCATCCATCAGGCCAAGGGCGAGCTGAACCGCTACATGGTCGAGGTGGCGCTCCAGGCGGCGGAGGAGGTGGACCTGGTCCTCTTCCTCATCGAGCCGCCAGCGAGCGAGAAGCCCGAGGTGAGCCCGGGCAACCGCGCCATCCTCGACCGGCTGCAGAAGATCGGCAAGCCGACCTTCCTGGTCATCAACAAGATCGACAGCGTCCCCAAGGCGCAGCTCCTGCCGCTCATCGACCTGTACCGCCAGGAGTTCCCCTTCGCGGAGGTGGTCCCCATCTCCGCTCGGGAGAAGGACGGCGTGGAGCGGCTGTTCCACACCGTCCTGGGACACCTGCCGGAAGGCGAGAACGTCTTCGACGAGGACATGCTCACCGACCAGCAGGAGCGCGCGCTGGTGGCCGAGTACATCCGCGAGCAGGTGCTGCGGCACTGCCGCCAGGAGATTCCGTACTCCACGGCCGTGGTGGTGGACATCTTCGACGAATCCGAGCGCGAGCCCCGGCCGGGCACGCCGCCGAACCAACTGGGCGGGCTCATCCGCATCGCCGCGTCCATCTTCGTGGAGCGCGACAGCCAGAAGGCCATCATCATCGGCAAGCAGGGGCAGATGCTGAAGACCATTGGCACCGACGCGCGCAAGTCCGTGCAGCGGTTGCTGGGCGCGCATGTGTACCTGGACCTGCGCGTCCGCGTGGAACCGCGTTGGAGCGAGCGCCCCGAAGGCCTCAAGAAGCTGGGATACGACTGAAATGAAGCCCCTGGTCGCAATTGTCGGACGCCCCAACGTGGGCAAGAGCACGCTGTTCAATCGGCTCGTGGGCCGGCGCATCGCGCTGGTCCAGGACGAGCCCGGCGTGACGCGGGATCGCCACTACGCGGACGCGGAGTGGGAAGGCCGCCAGTTCACCTTCATCGACACCGGCGGCTTCGTGCCCGGTGACGAGGACCAACTCCTCCAGCAGGTGCGGGAGCAGGCGCAGCTGGCCGTGGACGAGTGTGACGTCATCGTCTTCGTCACCGACGCCCGGGCGGGCCTCACCGCCGCGGACGAGGCCGTGGCCAACTACCTGCGCAAGAGCGGCAAGCCGGTGGTGCTGGCCGCCAACAAGCTGGACAACACGTCCGGGCAGATGCAGGCGCTGGCCGGTGAGTTCTACCGCCTGGGCCTGGGCGACGTGCAGGCCCTGTCCGCCGAGCACGGCCTGGGCATGCAGGAGCTGTTCGACTCGGTCGTCGCCAGGCTGCCGCCCAAGGAAGAGGGCGAGGACGCGGAGGCGCCGCCCGACGACGGCATCATCCGCCTGGCCATCATCGGCCGGCCCAACGTGGGCAAGAGCACCCTGGTCAACGCCATCCTGAAGGAGAAGCGGGTGGTGGCCAGTGACGTGGCGGGGACCACGCGGGACCCGGTGGACTCCGAGCTCACGTACAAGGACCGCAAGCTGCTGCTCACCGACACGGCGGGCATCCGGCGCAAGAAGTCCATTGCCCAGCGCGTGGAGCAGTTCTCCGTCGTGGCCGCGCTCAAGGTGATGGAGCGCAGCGACGTGGCGGTGCTGCTGATGGACGCCACGGAGCCGGCGGTGGACCAGGACGCCAAGCTGGCGGGCCTGGCCGAGGAGCGGGGCCGCGCCCTGGTCATCGTGGTGAACAAGTGGGACCTGGTGGGCGCGGACCAGCGCCGGCAGGAGACCTACCGCGAGTCCCTCAAGCACTCACTCAAGTTCGTGGGCTACGCGCCCATCCTCTTCACCTCCGCGCTGACGGGCTCCAAGGTGGAGAAGGTCGTGGACGTGGCGACGGAGCTCGCCGACCAGTTCCGCTTCCGGGCGCCCACCCCGCAGCTCAACCGGCTGCTGGACCACATGGTGGACAACCACCCGGCGCCCATCGTCCGGGGCAAGCCGCTGCGCATGTACTACATCGCCCAGGTGGCCGCGGCGCCGCCGACCTTCACCATCACCGTGAACCATCCGGACGGCGTTCCGGACATGTACAAGCGGTACATCACCAACCAGCTGCGCAAGACGTTCGACCTGCGCGTGCCCATCCGGCTCATCTTCAAGGGCCGGCCCGGGCAGGCCAAGCGCGAGGCCCGCAAGCGGCCTCAACGCCAGGGGAAGCGCTGAGGCGTCAGTGCGTTGACACTCGCGGCGCGCGCTCCATACAGTGCGCCGCTCTTTAAAAGAGGTTTCCAGACGTGGCCGGAACCACCAAGACCGAGAAGATTCGCCAGAAAGAGCTCAGCCAGCCGGACTCCTTCCAGAAGGTGGGCACCGAGGCGAGCGACTGGCTTGCGCAGCGCCAGAAGATCATCGGACTCGCCGCGGGCGTGCTCATCCTGGGCGGCGTGGGCGTGGCCATCGCCAGCGAAGTGTCCAAGCGCGGCGAGGAGAAGGCCTCCCAGGCGCTGGGTCAGGCGCTGACCGTGCTCGACCGGCCCGTGGAGGGCGTGGAGCCCGCGCAGCCCGGTGACACGGAGCCCCCCTTCAAGTCGGTGAAGGAGCGCGACGAGGCCGTGGTGAAGTCGCTGGGCGAGTTCCGCCAGCAGCACGGCGGCACCCCGGCCGCGGTGACGGCCGCCCTGGCAGAGGGCAAGGCGCAGTTCCGGCTGGGCAACTACGCCGCGGCGCAGACGGCCTTCGGCGAGTACCTCAAGGGCGCGGCCCAGAACGATCCGCTCCGCGCGGAGGCCTTCGAGGGCCAGGGCTACGCGCTCGAGGCGGACGGCAAGTACGAGGACGCCATCAAGGCCTTCGAGCAGATGGGCGCCGCGGGTGGCCCGTTCCTGGTGGGCATGGGCGACTACCACAAGGCCCGGATGCTCATCCTCCTGGGCAAGAAGGAAGAGGCGGCCCAGGTGCTGTCGAAGCTGACCACGGCGCAGCCGAACACGGCGGCGGCGCGTCAGGCCGGTGAGCGCCTGGCGGTGCTGGCGTCCGAAGGTGTGAAGGTTCCTGCCCCGGAGGCTCCGGCGGCTGCACCCGTTCCGGACGCGGGGTAGAAACACTCGCCATGACGATGCGGCTCGTGAGCTGGAAGCGTTGGCTGGGTGGCGCTGTGGCGGCAGGGCTTCTGGGCGGCTGCAGTGGCGTGCAGTACTACGGCAATCCGGAGCTGCCCCGGCCGCCGTCGAACACGCCGCTGGAGTACTTCTCCGTCAACTGGTGGGCGGCGCTCGCGCCCCCGCAGACGCTGGAGTACGGGCCGCGTGAGACGGCGACGCCTGCCTATGACGCCGTCAGCCGGACGACCGTCGCGCTCACGCGGGACGGGTTCGCCCGCGGCGTGGGTCCCGACGGCCAGGTGAAGTGGAAGTACAAGGCGGGCAGCCGCTTCAACGCCGGGGCCCGGGTGGTGGACGGCGTGGCCTATGTTCCGGGCGGGGACGGCGTGCTGTACGCGCTGGACGCGGCCTCGGGCGAGGAGAAGTGGAAGTACGTCGCGGGCGAGGCCCTGGCCACGGTGCCCGTGGTCGCGAATGGCCTGGTGCTCGTGGCCTCGGAGAGCGACACGCTCTTCGCGGTGAAGATTGCGGATGGGCAGTGGGCCTGGCAGTACCGCCGGGATCCGCCCACCGGCTTCACCGTCCGCGGCGCTTCGCGGCCCCTGGTGCGCGAAGGCGTGGCCTACGTCGGCTTCTCCGACGGCTTCGTGGTGGCGCTCAGTGTCGACGACGGCGGCGTCACCTGGGAGCGCTCGCTGTCCGGCGCCGGTTCCGAGTTCCTGGACGTGGACAGCAGCCCGGTGATGGACGCCAACGGGCAGCTCTACGTCGCGTCGTACAAGAGCGGCATCTTCGCGCTCGAGTCCGACTCGGGTGACCTGGTGTGGAACAGCGCCGTGGCCGGCATGACGTCGCTGCTGGTCAGCGGCCAGGTGCTCTTCGCCGCGGGTGACGGCCGCGTGGATGCCTACCTGGCGGAGACAGGACGGCTCCTCTGGTCGCATCCCCTGGGGGAACGGGCAGCCTTCGCTCCGGTGTTCGCCCAGGGAATGCTGCTCGTGCCCACGTCCAGTTCGCTGCTGTTCCTGGAGCCCAAGACGGGGCGCTCGCGCGTGTCGTGGAACCCCGGGAGTGGCATCACCGCGCCGCCTTTCGTGGCGGGCCGGCAGCTGTTCGTGCTGTCGAACAACGGCTACCTGTACTCCCTGAACATGAACGGGATTGACGGGTGATGACTCCGGCTCGCAGGACGGTCCGCGTGGTGGCGGCGCTGATTCCGCGGCCGGAGGATGGACGCCAGTTCCTGGTGCAGCAGCGGCTCCCCGGTGGAAGCCGCGCCTTGCTGTGGGAGTTCCCCGGCGGCAAGGTGGAGGCCGGGGAGACGGACGAGGCCGCGCTGGCCCGTGAGTGCCGCGAGGAGCTGGACGTGGAGCTCGCCGTGGGCCGGCGGCTCTGGGAGGGCCAGCATTCCTATCCGGACCTGACGGTGGAGTTGGTGTTGTTCCTGGCCCGGATTGTCTCGGGCGAGCCCCGGCCCCTGGGCGCCCACGCGCTGGCGTTCCACACGCCGGCGCAGATGCAGTCACTGCCGTTCTGCGAGGCGGACATCCCGCTCCTGGACGACCTGGTGGCGGGAAGGCTGGGCGCGCTCGATTGATGCTGCAGCGGACGTTCCAGCACATCCCCAGTGTCGGTCCCTGGCGGGAGAAGGACCTGTGGTCCCGCGGCATCCGCACCTGGGATGACTTTCCGGAAGCCGGCCAGGGGGTGGCGCTCAATCGGAAGTCCGACGACGTGGCCCGGGCGCGCATCGCCGAGGCGAAGGACGCGCTGGCCCGTCGGGACTTGCGCAAGCTCGCGGAGCTGCTGCCGAGCCGGGAGCACTGGCGGCTGTACCCGGAGTTCCAGGACGACGCCGTCTATTTCGATATCGAGACGGACGGCCGGGAGGCCCAGGCGCCCACGGTGGTGAGCCTGTTCGATTCGAAGGGCCTTCACGTCTTCATCCAGGGCCGGAACATGGACGCGCTGCCGGAGGCCATGGCGGCCCGGCGGCTGTGGGTGACGTTCAACGGCTCGTGCTTCGACGTGCCCGTCTTGCGTGACTACTTCGGCCCCGCGCGATTTCCGGTGCCGGATGCGCACATCGACTTGCGGTTCGTGACGCGGCGCCTGGGCATGGGTGGCGGCCTGAAGGAGATCGAAGGGAAGATTGGCGCCGAGCGTCCGCCGCACATGAAGGGCGTGAATGGCTACGACGCGGTGCTGCTGTGGCGCGCGTACCAGCGCCGCGGCGATGTGGAGGCCCTCCGGTTCCTCGTCGAGTACAACCTGTACGACGCCTTCCAGCTCCGGACGCTGATGGACGTGGCCTACAACCGCGGCGCCGACGACTTGAACCAGGATGTTCCCCGGCTGCCAGTCTTCGAGCGTGGCGACGTGCTTTACGACGTGAGCCGCATCATCCTGGAGTTGGGGCCGACCGAACGCGATCTGCAGACCCTTGCTCGCGTCCGGGCCATGGAGCAGGGCGGCTGAGCGGGCAGGGTGACTGTGCCCGGTTCACCGTCCTGGCAGCAGCCGTGCGTTCGCGAGTACCGGACGGTGAACACCTGCGCGTGTGAAGTGTAGCGGTCTGGTGGAATGACCTGGGGAGGCGTTTGTAGGTTGAAGGGTCCACCTACGGAGGAATGAATGAACGACCCGACGAATCCGACGCCGGCCGAGGTTCCCGAATCCGCTCAGAGCTCCAAGAGCAAGACGCTGGCCGTCGTCCTGGGCCTGGTGGGTCTGGCGTTGGTGGCGTCGTATTTCGGCCTGCGGCGTCAGGAGTCACTGCCCGCGGAGGTGCCCGCGATTCCGTTGGAGCCCGCTCCCGAGACGGCCGCGGCGCCCCCGACGATGCCGGAAACGTCGCTGCCAGAACGGGACGCCGAGGTCCGCAGCCTGGCGAGCCAGCTTTCGCCTGACCCCGAGCTCGCGCGGTGGATGGGCGAAAAAGACCTGGTTCGTCGCTTCACGGCAGCGGTGAACAACATCGCGGAGGGTTCGAGCCCGCGCACGGTGCTCGGGTTCCTGGCGCCCACGGGGGCTTTCCAGGTGACCCAGGTGGACGGCACCACGGTCATCGATCCGGCCAGCTACGCACGCTACGACACCGTGGGCCGCGTGATTGGCTCCATTGACACGCAGTCCGCGGCCAGCGTGTACCGTGAGCTGAAGCCGCTGATTGACCAGGCCCACGCGGAGATTGCGCCGCCGGGACAGACATTCAGCAGCGTCTTGAGCGCGGCCATCCAACATCTGCTCAAGGTGCCCGTGCAGGAAGGCCCGGTGGAAGTCGTTCCCGAAGGCGCGCTGTATGCCTATGCGGCGCCGGAGTTCGAGGCCCTGAGCCCCGCGCAGAAGCATCTGCTGCGCATGGGGCCCCAGAACATGCAGCTCATCCAGGCCAAGCTGCGGGAGCTGAAGAGCTCGCTGGGGCTTCCGCCGGTCGCGGACCGCTGATTCAAAGCCAGTCCCGGGCCGCTCAGCCTCAACGGCGCTTCTTCTTGCCGGCGGGCTTGGGTGGAGGGGCTGGCTTTTCCTTTTCGCCAGCGATTTGAAGGGTTTGGCGGAACTCGTCGACGTCACGGCCCAGGCCGTCGGTGAACGCGGTGCCGGTCTGGGCATCCACGACCAGGGTGTACTTGAAGCCGGACTTGAGCGGCTTCGGCAGATGGATTCGGTAGACGAGGCCGGTTTCGGATTCCTCGACGTCGTCATCGGACACCATGGCCCGGTCGGCTTCGTCGAACAGCCGGACCCGGTAGTTCTTGAGCGGGCTGGACGTCCGGAGCTCCAGGAGCGACGTGGGCTCAATGATGGTCGCGTCATCGGGCGCCGGGGCGATCTCCGTGAGGCTCGCGGCGGCGATTCCAGCGTCCTCGGCCACGCCCGCGTCGTTGGCGGGTGCCACGGCGGGGGCGCTGGGCGGCGCCTGGTAGCTGAGGGAGAACCGGGTCGGCGGCGGCGTCGCGGGGACCTGGGGTACCTCGGCGACCCCTGAGTCCGGGGTGGCGGCCGGCTTGTCCGGGCAGCCCGAGAGGACGAGAGCGCCACAGCAGGTGGCGGCGACGAGTCCGAATCGAAGAAGACGCATGTGGCGGCCACGGTATGCGCCTGGATGGACGCCGGAAAGCACCGAGTGCCGGGCAGCCAGCCGGGCCGTGGGTTGGCGGCAATGGGGTTGCGGATAACCGTCCAGGACGTGACCTCTCCCTCTGAAAGAAGGTCCGATAACATTCGTTATGTAAACTAAGCGGGCGCGAAACCTGGGGTCGATTCAGGCCGTTCCCCGCCCTGGTTTCTGGGCCGTCCGGGCCGGTTTCGGGTCCGTCGATTGCAGTCGAATCCGGCAGGATCTCCACTCCCGACGCCCGCCATGACCTTCTTCGATTCGCTCGCCGCGGATGTTCGCTTCGCGGTCCGCACCTTCCGCCGTTCACCCGGCTTCGTCGCCGCCGCCGTGCTGTGCCTGGCGCTGGGCATTGGCGCAAACGCCGTCATCTTCAGCGTGGTTCACGGGGTCCTCCTCCGGCCGCTGCCGTACGCGGAACCCGAGCGGCTGGTCAGCCTCGTCGAGCTGCGCCCCCAGGGCTATGGCGGCCCGGTGTCCTGGCCCACGTTCTGGGCCTGGCGCCAACACAGCCCGGCCTTCGAGCACATGGCGGCATTCACTGGCGGCGGCGTCACCCTCCAGGCCCAGGATGCGCCTGAGCGCCTCCAGGCTCTTCGCGGAACGGCTGACTTCTTCACGGTTCATGGCGTGCCGCCCTTGCTGGGCCGGACTTTCGCGCTCGACGAGGACCTGCCCGGCCAGGCCCCGGTCGCGGTCCTCAGTGAGCGCCTCTGGCGCGCCCGTTTCGGCGCCGACCCAGCCGTCCTCGGCCGTTCCGTGAGCCTGGATGGCCTGGCCCACACCGTCATTGGCGTGATGCCCGCGTCTTTCGATGCATCCACCGACGTGTGGCTGCCCCTGGTGGCTCCGCCAGACGCCGCCGCTCGGACCCGGTCCACGGTGCTGACCCTCCGGGCCCGGCTGGCGCCGGGCTTTTCGCTGGCCTCCGCCGAGGCCCAGTTGAAGCAAGTCGCCGCGAACTCCGCGGCGGCCCAGGCGGAATCCCACCGGGACCGGAGCGCCCGGGTCATTCCGCTCGATGAAAGCCAGACGCAGTCCTGGCGGGCGCCGCTCCAGGTCCTGCTGGGGGCCGTCGCCCTGGTGCTCCTCATCGCGTGTACGAACGTCGCGAATCTGCTGCTGGCCCGCGCCGGCACCCGGCGGCGCGAACTGGCCGTTCGCCTAGCCCTGGGCGCTGGCCGGGCCCGGGTCGTCCAGCAACTCCTGGTCGAAAGCCTCCTGCTGGCGTTTCTGGGCGGCGCGCTGGCCGCATTGCTGGCGCGTTGGGGCCTGGATGCGCTGCTGGCCCTGGCGCCGGAGAGCCTGCCCCGGCGCCAGGACATCGCGTTGGACTCCACGGCCTTCCTGTTCCTCCTCGGAATCACCAGCGTCAGCGGCCTGGCCTTCGGGCTGCTTCCGGCCCTCCAGGTCTCCCGGCTGGACGTCCGTGGTGGGCTCGCCGCCGCGGGCGATGGCTGCACGGTGCCGGGCTTCGGCCGTCGCCTGGGGGCCTCGCTGGTGGTTGTGGAGATCGCCCTATCGCTGGTGCTGCTCGTCGGCGCGGGCCTGCTCGGACGCGGCTTCCTGCACCTGCTGGGGACTTCCACCGGACTTGCCCCCGGCCAGGTACTCACGCTGCACCTGTCCATCCCAGACGACCGGTTCTTCAAGGACGGCGCCCTGGACGCGGGGCTGCCGGGACGGCTCTTGGAGCCGGTGTTGGAGGCGGTTCGCGCGCTCCCGGGCGTCACCGCGGCGGGCATGACGTCCGTGCTTCCCATCCAACGGGCCTGGAACAACGCTCGGTATCAGGTCGAAGGAGCTCCTCTGCCGGAGCCCGGCGACGAACCTCGCGCCGAGCGCCGCGCCACCAGTCCGGGCTACTTCGCCGCCATGGGCATCCCCCTACGCCAGGGGCGCGATTTCACGTCCCTGGACGCCGCGCCGGACCAGCCCGGCGTGGTCATCGTCAACGAAACCCTGGCCCGCCGGCACTTTCCGGCAGGCGGTGCCCTGGGCCAGCGGCTGCGCATCGGGGCGACGCCGTACACCATCGTCGGCGTCGTGGGCGATGTCCGCCAGGCGGGACTGGAGCGCGAACCGCTCGCCGAGTTCCACGTGCCTCATGGCAGGCCCTGGGGCGATGACGGGCTCGTCCTGGTCACGCGCACCTCGGTGCAGCCGGAGACGCTGCTGCCGGCCATCCGGGAGGCCATCCGCCGCGTGGACGGCACCGTGCCCGTCTACCGGGCGCTCACCCTGGAGCAGGTCATCTCGGAATCCCTGGCGATGCGCAGGCTCGTCCTGGGGCTGCTCGGCGGTTTTGCCGTCCTTGCCGTCCTGCTGGCCGCCTACGGCCTCTATGGGGTCATCTCGCTCCGGGTCGTCCAGCGCACGCGGGAGCTGGGCGTCCGGATGGCGCTCGGTGCCCGGCC
This sequence comes from Myxococcus sp. AB056, assembly GCF_006547365.1. NCBI lineage: Bacteria > Pseudomonadati > Myxococcota > Myxococcia > Myxococcales > Myxococcaceae > Myxococcus > Myxococcus sp. AB056. The sequence goes on from NZ_VHLB01000016.1 coordinate 45,257, forward strand.
CGCGGACGTGCTTCGGCTCGTCCTGGGCCAGGGCGCGGGCATGACGGCCTTGGGCCTCGGGGTGGGAATTGGAGCGGCGTGGGTCCTGTCCCAGGTGCTCGCAAGCCAGCTTCACGGCGTCAGCGCGCGGGATCCGTGGACGTTCGGGGCCGTGGCGGCGCTGCTGGCGGCCGTGGCGTTGCTCGCCTGCTGGATTCCGGCCCGGCGTGCGATACGGATGGACCCGCTTCAGGCGCTCCGGAAGGACTGACGTCGGGACTTCTGCGTCCCAGGCGCGGGATGCGGAATCCCAGTCATGGAACGCAGCCGGATGACACGTCGCGTTGACGGGAAATCCAGACGCGAATGCGACTTTTTCCTCCGCGTCACGTTGTTCCTCAATGGGCCTGGTTCAAGGTCGGTTTCTCCTCGGAATCCAACCTCTGGCGGCGGGAATCAGGAGCCTGCTCGGATGTTGGGTTCCCCGGGAAATCTTCCCTGTTTTTTACTGGCTTGACCCAGCCATGAGCTTCCCGCAGAACCGCGACACCCATGGCCCTGGAAAGGACCGTTTCATGAAGCGTTTGTTCGTGATTGCCACCCTCCTCGGCGCGGCTCCCGCGATGGCCGACGAGGGCATGTGGACCTACAACAACTTTCCCTCCGCGAAGGTGAAGGAGAAGTACGGCTTCGAGCCTTCCCAGCAGTGGCTGGACAACGTGCGCCTGTCCTCGGCGCGTCTGGCGGGTGGATGCTCGGCCAGCTTCGTGTCCGCCAACGGCCTGGTGATGACGAATCACCACTGCGCGCGCGGCTGTATCGACCAGCTCTCCACGGCGAAGAAGGACTACATCGCCAACGGTTTCTACGCGAAGACGCAGGGCGAGGAGACCCAGTGTCCGGCGATGGAGATCAACCAGCTGGTCAAGATCACCGACGTCACGGAGACGCTGAACAAGGCCACCCAGGGCCTGACCGGCAAGAAGTACGCGGACACGCTGAAGGCGAAGATGTCCGAGCTGGAGCAGGCCTGCTCCGCCGGCAACGCCAAGGCGCGCTGTGACGTGGTCACCCTGTACCAGGGCGGCCAGTACAACCTCTACGAGTACAAGCGCTTCCAGGACGTCCGCCTGGTGATGGCGCCCGAGCACGCCATCGCGTTCTTCGGTGGCGACCCGGACAACTTCGAGTTCCCCCGCTACGACCTCGACGTGACGTTCCTGCGCGTCTACGAGGACGGCAAGCCGGCGACGACGAACAACTTCTTCAAGTGGTCCGACAAGGGCGCTCAGGAAGGCGAGCTGACCTTCATCTCCGGCCACCCGGGCCGCACCTCGCGTGGCCTCACCATCGCGGAGCTGGAGTTCCAGCGCGACGTGGTGCTGCCCAAGACGCTGATGACGCTCTCCGAGATGCGCGGCATGCTGACGGAGTTCGGCCGCCGTGGCGCCGAGCAGCGCCGCATCTCCACCAACCTGCTGTTCGGCGTGGAGAACTCGGTGAAGGCGCTCAAGGGCCGTCACGAGGCCCTGCTGGACAAGACGTTCTTCGCGCAGAAGGTCGCCGCGGAGCAGGAGCTGCGCAAGAAGGTCGAAGCCAACCCGGAGATGAAGAAGAAGTACGCCGCGGCGTGGGATGAGATCGCCAAGGCCCAGGCGCAGCTGCGCAACATCCGCCAGGACCTGACGTTCATGGAGAACGGCGGCGGCCTGTCCTCCACGCTCTTCCAGGTGGCCCGCACGCTGGTGCGCGGCGCCGAGGAGCTCCCGAAGGCGAACGGCGAGCGCCTGCGTGAGTTCAACCAGGCCAACGTCCCGGCGCTGGAGGCCCAGCTGTTCAGCCCGGCGCCTGTCTACCCGGAGCTGGAGATTGCCCGCCTGACGTTCAGCCTCACCAAGATGCGCGAGGAGCTGGGCTCGGACCACCCCTTCGTGAAGAAGGTGCTGGGCAAGGAGTCCCCGGAGAAGCTGGCCGCCCGGCTGGTGAAGGGCACCAAGCTGCGTGACGTGAAGGTCCGCCAGTCGCTCTACAAGGGCGGCAAGGCGGCCATCGCAGCCTCCAAGGACCCGATGATCCAGCTGGCCGTCGCGCTGGACCCGGACATGCGCGCCATCCGCAAGTCGTACGAGGAGAACGTGGAGTCCGTCATCCGCAAGAACAGCGAGCTGGTGGCCAAGTCCAAGTTCGAAATCTACGGCACCAACCAGTACCCGGACGCGACGTTCAGCCTGCGCCTGTCCTACGGCGCGGTGAAGGGCTACTCGGAGAACGGCAAGCAGGTCAGCCCCATCACGCAGATGGCGGGCACCTTCGAGCACGCCACGGGTGAGGAGCCCTTCGCGCTGCCGAAGTCCTGGCTGAAGAACGAGAAGGCGCTGGACGGCACCACGCCGATGAACTTCGTCTCCACCAACGACATCATCGGTGGCAACTCCGGCTCGCCGGTCATCAACAAGGACGCGGAGATCGTCGGCATCGTGTTCGACGGCAACATCCAGTCCCTGGGCGGCGAGTACGGCTTCGACGAGAGCGTCAACCGCTCGGTCAGCGTCCACAGCCAGGCCATCATCGAGTCGCTGACGAAGATCTACGGCGCCACGCGGCTGCTCGAGGAGCTGCGTCCCGGCAGCACCAAGGTCCCGCCCGTGAAGGCCAGCCCGGCGAAGTAACGCCTTCGGGCGAAGATGGGGGCCCCGGCGCGGTCGGCCAGGGCCCCTGAAGCACGAAGAGGCTGCCCGGCACATGTCCCGGGCAGCCTCTTTCGCGTCAGGGCGTCAAACGCCCTACCGCCCTACTCCCATTCGATGGTCGCGGGGGGCTTGGACGAGATGTCGTAGGCGACGCGGTTGATGCCGCGCACCTCGTTGGTGATGCGCGTGGAGATGCGCTCCAGCACGGGGAACGGCAGCCGGGCCCAGTCCGCCGTCATGCCGTCCACGCTGGTGACGGCGCGCAGCACGCAGGTGGACTCGTAGGTGCGCTCGTCGCCCATGACGCCCACGCTCTGCACCGGCAGCAGCACCGCGAAGGCCTGCCACACTTCCTTGTAGAGGCCGGCGCTGCGAATCTCCTCCTGGACGATGGCATCCGCGCGCCGCACCAGCTCCAGGCGCTGCTCGGTGACTTCACCCAGGACGCGGATGGCCAGACCCGGGCCGGGGAACGGCTGGCGGGACACCATCTCATCCGGCAGCCCCAGCTCGCGGCCCAGGGCGCGGACCTCGTCCTTGAAGAGCTCGCGCAGCGGCTCCACCAGCTTGAGCTTCATCGTCTCCGGCAGGCCGCCCACGTTGTGGTGGCTCTTGATGGTGACGGAGGGGCCCTTGTACGACACGGACTCGATGACGTCCGGGTACAGCGTGCCCTGGGCCAGGAACTCCGCGTCCTGCACGTCGCGCGCGGCCTCCTCGAACACGGCGATGAACTCGCGGCCGATGATCTTCCGCTTCTTCTCCGGGTCCGTCACCCCGGCCAGCTTGTCCAGGAAGCGCTGGCGGGCATCCACCGTCTTCAGCGGGACGTGGAAGCGGTCCACGAAGAGCGCCTCCACCTGGGCGCGCTCGTTCTGCCGCAGCACCCCGTTGTCCACGAAGATGCACTGGAGCCGGGGGCCAATGGCCCGGTGCAGCAGCAGCGCGGCCACGGAGCTGTCCACGCCGCCCGACAGCGCGCAGATGACCCGGCCGTGCTCACCCACCTGGCGGCGGATGGTGCCCACGGCCTCGTCGATGAAGCCCTTCATCGTCCACGAGCCGCTGACCTTGCACTCGTTGAAGACGAAGGCGCGCAGCATGGCCTTGCCCTGCGGCGTGTGGACCACCTCCGGGTGGAACTGGACGCCGAACCAGGGCTTCGTCGTGTGGGCGGTGGCGGCGAAGGGCGAATTGCCGCTGCGGCCAATGGCCTCGAAGCCGGGGGGCAGCGTCTCCACCCGGTCGCCGTGGCTCATCCAGACCTGGACCTTGTCCCCAGGGGTGAACTCGGCGAAGGGGCCACGGCGGGCCAGCACCTCCACCTCCGCGTTGCCGAACTCGCGGTGGGCGCTCCGGTCAATCTTGCCGCCCAGCAGCTTGGCGGTGAGCTGGAGGCCGTAGCAGATGCCCAGCACGGGGACGCCAGCTTCGAAGACGAACGGGTCGCACCGGGGGGAGTCCGGGGCCTCCACGGACGCCGGACCGCCAGAGAGGATGATGCCGCGGGGAGCGTATTTGCGGATGTCCTCCGCCGGGAGGTCCGGGCGGTGGATTTCGCAGTAGACGCCCAGCTCGCGGACGCGCCGGGCGATGAGCTGGGTGTACTGGCTCCCGAAATCGAGGATCAGGATTTTTTCGGCGTGCAGGTCCACCTGGGGGTCTCCAAGAGGGGCGTCGTTGACGGCTGGGGGCCCTTATCGCTACAAACTTCCGGAATACAACGCCCAAGTACCTTCAATTGTTCGAGGCCTGGATGCTCCGCCGCCTGTCCGCCCCTACCGCTGCTGCGACCCTACTCCTGCTGTCCGCCTCCGGATGCGTGAAGGAGATCTCCTCGGATGAGCGGCTGGACCGCGAAACCCAGAATCTCTCCGCGAAGGAGATGCCGGGTGCGGCCGAGCTGGAGAAGCTCACCTGTGAGGACTCCACCGAGGCGCTCATCAAGGCACGCAATGTGAACCGGCCGGAGACAGACCGGCTGGTGGACTACATCGAGCTGTACTCCTCCCTCCGCAAGCGGACCGCCACGTTCGAGGATGCGATGAACCGCAACCCGGACCTGAGCTACCGCGAGGGCACCCAGCACCTGGTCAACGCCAAGGACAACTGCATCCAGCAGACGGCCGACGTCCGGGTGGAGTTCGAGACCTACATGCGGGAGCTGGTGGGCGTGCCCACCGTCCAGGAAATCAAGGGCGGCAACACCGTCACCATCGCCCGGCTCGACTTCAACACCCTGCGTCAGGCCATCGAGACGCTGGAGCCGGACGACAAGGACACGCTGCTCAACCAGGTGAACGCCGCGGAGAAGCGCGTGGCCCCGTCGACCCCCGCGGCCGATGAGTCCGCCCCCGCGTCGGGTGGTGGCCGCAAGCGCGGCCGGTAAGGAAGCTCCGGCCGTTGCTGGCTGGACACCCAGGGCCCCGCCGAGAGGCGCGGGCCCTTTTTCATGGCCTCGGGACGCGGCGCGGGAGAACGGGCCGCCGCGCCCCTGGCGCCCTCCGGACTACCCGACGCGGTAGTTCGGTGCTTCCTCGGTGATGATGACGTCGTGCACGTGGCTCTCCTTGAGCCCGGCCGAGGTGATGCGGACGAAGGTGGCCTGGGTGCGCAGCTCGTCGATGGTGCGGCAGCCCACGTAGCCCATGCCGCTGCGGATGCCGCCCAGCATCTGGTGGACGTTCATCGCCAGGGTGCCCTTGTACGGCACGCGGCCCTCGATGCCCTCGGGCACCAGCTTCACGGCCTCCACGTCCGCCTGGAAGTAGCGGTCCTTGGCGCCCTGCTTCATGGCGCCCAGGCTGCCCATGCCGCGGTAGCTCTTGTAGCTGCGGCCCTGGTACAGGATGACGTCGCCCGGGGACTCCTCGGTGCCCGCGAAGAGCGAGCCGACCATCACCGTGTTGGCACCCGCGGCCAGCGCCTTGACGATGTCGCCCGAGTACTTGATGCCGCCGTCGGAGATGATGGGCACGTCGTGCTTCTGGGCCTCGCGGACGCAGTCATCCACGGCCGTCACCTGGGGCACGCCCACGCCGGCCACCACGCGGGTGGTGCAGATGGAGCCGGGGCCGATGCCCACCTTCACCGCGTCCACGCCGGCCTGGATGAGCGCGCGGGTGGCCTCGGCGGTGGCGACGTTGCCGGCGATGAGCTCGAAGCCCTGGAAGTTCTTCCGGGTGTCGCGCACGCCTTCCAGCACCGCGGTGGAGTGACCGTGCGCGGTGTCCACGACGATGACGTCCACGCCGGCCTTGATGAGCGCCTCCACGCGGGCCTCGCGGTCCGCGGACACACCCACGGCGGCGGCGCACAGCAGGCGGCCCATGCCGTCCTTGGCCGCGTTGGGGTGCGTGCGGCGCTTCTCGATGTCCTTGATGGTGATGAGGCCCTTGAGCTCGAAGGCGTCGTTGACGACGAGGAGCTTCTCGATGCGGTGCTCGTGCAGCAGCTTTTGCGCATCTTCCTGCGTGATGCCTTCGCGGCCGGTGACGAGCTTGCGCGTCATCATCGACTCCACCTTCTGGGTGAAGTTGGTCTCGAAGCGCACGTCGCGGCTGGTGACGATTCCCACCAGTCGCTGGCCCTTCACCACCGGGATGCCGGACACGCCGTGAAGGCGCATCAGCTCCAGCGCGCGGCCCAGCGGGGCCTCCGGTTCGATGGTGACGGGGTCCACCACCATGCCGCTTTCGAACTTCTTGACCTTGAGGACCTCGAGCGCCTGCTGCTCGGGGGTCATGTTCTTGTGGATGACACCAATGCCGCCCTCCTGGGCCATGGCGATGGCGGTCCGGGACTCCGTGACGGTGTCCATGGCCGCCGACAGGAGGGGGATGTTGAGACGGAGATTGCGAGTGAGCCGGGTCGTCAGGTCGACGTCCTTGGGGACGACCGAGCTCTCGCCCGGGACCAGCAGGACGTCGTCGAAAGTGAGGGCGAGCCGGATATCGGGGTTGAGCATGAGCGGCGCTCCCGTGGGCAGGTGCCCGCGGGGCACCACAGCCCGCGGGTGCGGTTCCATACGAGGTACGCTGCCCCGGCGCAACGGAGAAGGGCGCTGATTTTGACGCCCGTTCCCTCGGAGTTCGGGCGATAATCGCAACCCAGTATCCCCTCGCGGCTCAGGAACCGGGCATTGACGGAATCGAATCAGGCGGCGGTCGGGCTCGTCGTGAAGCTGCCCTTCGCGACGCCCGAGGAGTTCCTGGCGAAGTATGGGCCGAATGTGACCCGGGGAGGCATCTATCTGCGCGCACGCGCGGTGAAGCCACCGGGGACGGCCGTCACCCTGGATCTCAAGCTGGCGGGCGGGGAACGCATCATCCACGCGGCGGCTGTCGTTCACTACGTCACAGGTCAGGGCGGCCAGGGCGTCGTCGGCATGGGCCTGCGCTTCCTGAACGCGGATGCGCCCACCCGCCGGTTCCTGGATTCGCTGGTCGTCACCCTGCCCCACGCCCAGTCGGATGTTCCCCCGGTTCCTCCCAATGTAGGGCCGCCGGACTACACCGTCACACCCACGGAGCAGGCGCCCGTCGCCCTCGCCTCCGAGCTCTACGCGCCGGCCCCTGTGCCAGGCAGTGCTTCAGCCGAGGCAGCCGGCGCCCCGCCGCGGATGATCTCCAACGCGGCGTTGAACCTCAGCTCGGAGGACCCGAAGCGCGCCGGGGTCGTCATCGGCATCGACCTGGGGACGACGAACTCGTGCGCGGCCTACGTCCGCAACGGCAAGCCGGGCGTGCTGCCCAGCCGCGAGGGCCACAACACGGTGCCCTCCATCATCGCCGTCAACACGCGCGGCAAGCTGGTGGTGGGCCACCCCGCCAAGGGGCAGATGCTCACCAATCCGCGCCAGACGGTGTACGGCGCCAAGCGGCTGATGGGCCGGCCCTTCGCGTCCCCGGTGGTGGAGCAGCTCAAGGACCGCTTCCACTATGAGATCGCCGCCAGTGAGAATGGCGACGCGGGCGTGAAGCTGGGCGAGCACGTCTACACGCTCCAACAGATCTCCGCGCTCATCCTCCGGGAGGTCCGGGAGGTGGCGCAGAACCAGTTGGGCCACCCGGTGTCCCGCGCGGTCGTCACCGTCCCCGCCTACTACAACGACAACCAGCGCCAGGCGGTGCGCGAGGCCGGGAAGCTGGCGGGCCTGTACATCGAGCGCATCCTCAACGAGCCCACGTCGGCGGCGCTGGCCTATGGCTACGGCCGCAAGCTGAACCAGCGCGTGCTCGTCTATGACCTGGGCGGTGGCACCTTCGACGCGTCGGTGCTGGAGCTGAACGACAACGTCTACGAGGTCATCTCCACCGGCGGCGACACGTTCCTGGGCGGCATCGACTTCGACTCCTCCCTCGTCACGTACCTCCTGGACGAGTTCCAGAAGACCACGGGCCGCGCGTTCCAAGGGGACCGGGTGGCCCTGCAGCGCATCAACGACGCGGCCGAGCGCGCCAAGTGCGCGCTGTCGGAGCGCTCGGAGGTGCGGGTGCACGTCGCGTTCGTGACGATGATCGACAACAAGCCGTGCGACCTGGACGTCATGCTCTCGCGGCAGAAGCTGGTGGAGCTGACGGAGGGGTTGGTGGATCGCACCCTCCAGGTCTGCGAGGAGGTCCTCCGCGCGAAGAAGGTGACGCCGCAGGAGATCGACGAGGTCATCCTCGTCGGTGGGCAGAGCCGCTTCCCGCTGGTGCACGAGAAGATCACGAAGTTCTTCGGCAAGCCGCCCAGCAAGGGCGTGCACCCGGACGAGGCCGTGGCGCTGGGCGCGGCGCTGCTGGCGCACAGCCTGGGGCAGTTGGAAGGCGTGGTGCTCATCGACGTGCTGCCCATGGCCATTGGCGTGGGCCTGCCCGGTGGCCGCTTCAAGGCGGTGATGGAGCGCAACACGTCGCTGCCATCCACCAAGAGCTACACCCTGGCCACGCACCGCGACGGCCAGACGGAGCTGGAGCTCACGGTGTTCCAGGGCGACTCCGACAAGGCCGCTGACAACGAGTACCTGGGCACGCTGAAGCTGGAGGGCCTGCCGAAGCTCCCGCGTGGGGCCGTGCAGGTGAATGTCACCTTCGAGGTCAGCAACGAGTCGCTGTTGAAGGTCACCGCGCGCGAGGCCTCGTCGGGCCGCGAGGTGACGAGCACCTTCACCACGCGCGACACCCCGGAGGCCGTGAAGGCGCGGCTGGCGCAGCTCGAGTCGGAGACGCCGCCGGCGCCGGGTCCGGCAGCCGCGGCACGGAGCGCGGGCCACGCGGGGGCCACGGCCACGGGGCCATCCGCTCCGGTGAAGGTGCCCATGGCCACGGCCGCCGCCGCGTCGGCCGCACGGCCCGTGCTCGTTCGGCCCGCTTCTTCGCCGCCCGTGCCCTCGATTCCCACTGTCAGTGTGGCTGTTGCACCCAAGCAGAAGGGCTTCATGGAGTGGCTCAAGGGGTTGTTCGGAAGAGCCTGAAAATGCGCTCTGCGTGCCCTGCTCACACTCCGTGTCATGTGTGGTTCCGGGAATTTTCCGGTGAATCTGGCCAGCCCCTAGAAGGTCGGATTTGCCTGCTATGTAGCGCCTCGCTTCCTTCCGGACAGACGAGCGCGCTCCCATGCACGAGACTCCGCGAACCCTCCTCGAAGTCCTGACCCAACGCGCCTTCAGCGAGACGGCGCACCGGAAACAGTACGCCTTTCTCGGCGATTCAGACGGTGAGGAAGCCTCGCTGAGCGCGAGGGAGCTTCACGCGCAGGCGGCGCGCATCGGCGCGCTGTTGCAGGCACAGGGCGCGCAGGGCCAGCGTGTGTTGCTGCTGTACCCGCCGGGGCTGGACTACGTGGCGGGCTTCTTCGGCTGCCTCTTCGCGGGTGCGGTGGCGGTGCCCGCCTATCCGCCAGACCCGGTGCGGCTGGAGCGCACCCTGCCCCGCCTTCGCGCCATCATCCAGGACGCCGAGGCCACGGTGGTGCTCACCACGTCCGGCATCCTCTCGCTCGCGGACTTCGTCTTCGAACAGGCTCCGGACTTCCGGGCGCTGAAGTGGCTGGCGACGGATGAGCTACCCGCGGGCGGTGAGTCGTCGTGGATTGAGCCCCAGGTGAGCCCGGAGACGCTGGCATTCCTCCAGTACACGTCTGGCTCCACGGGCACGCCCAAGGGCGTGATGCTCAGCCACGCGAACCTGATTCACAACCTGGGGCTGATTGCCGGCGCCTTCCAGACGGGGCCGCAAAGCTCGGGCGTCATCTGGCTGCCGCCGTACCACGACATGGGCCTCATCGGAGGCATCCTCCAGCCGCTGTTCGCGGGCTTCCCCGTGACGCTCATGTCGCCCATGTCCTTCCTCCAGCGGCCCATGCGCTGGCTGGAGGCCGTGTCCCGGCATGGCGGCACCATCAGCGGTGGACCCAACTTCGCGTTCGAGCTGTGCGCGCGGCGGGCCACGCCCGAGGACATCCAGGCGCTCGACCTGCGGGCCTGGGACTTGGCCTTCTGCGGCGCGGAGCCCATTCGCGCCGCCACGTTGGATCGCTTCGCGGAGGTGTTCGCGCCCAGCGGGTTCCGCCGCGAGGCCTTCTACCCCTGCTACGGCCTGGCCGAAGGCACGCTCATCGTCACCGGTGAGGAGAAGGGCCGCGTGCCGCGGGTGCACGTCCTGCAGGACGCCGCGCTGGGCCGCGGGCAGGCGGTCCGCGTCGAGCCCGGCTCCGAGGGTTCGAGGCCCCATATCGGCTGCGGCTCCACGTTGGCCGAGCAGCGGCTGCTGATCGTGGACCCGGAGTCGCGCGTGCCACGTGCGCCGGGCCAGGTGGGCGAAATCTGGGTCTCCGGTGGAAGCGTCGCGCAGGGCTACTGGCGCAAGCCCGAGGACAGCGTGGACATCTTCCAGGCGGTCCCGGTGGGGGCGGAGGCCGGTCCGAAGTACCTGCGCACCGGCGACCTGGGGCTGCTGCTGGAGGACGGGCAGCTCATCGTCACCGGCCGGCGCAAGGACCTCATCATCCTGCGGGGCCGGAACCTGTATCCGCAGGACGTGGAGAGCATCGTGGAGCGGGCCCACCGCAAGGTGCGTCCAGGCTGTATCGCGGCGTTCGCCATCGAGACTCCGGAGGGCGAGGCCCTGGCGGTGGTCGCGGAGGTGTCGCGAGACCTGGCGGAGGGCTCGGACCCGGCCGCGCTGGGCGCCGTGGCGGACGCGCTGCGGAAGGCCATTGTCGCGGAGCTTCAGGTCCAGCCGCACACGCTGGCGCTGCTGCCGCCGGGCTCGGTGATGAAGACGTCGAGCGGGAAGATCCAGCGCTTCGCCTGCCGTGCCGCCCTGGTGTCCGGCGAGCTGCCCATCGTGTGGCGCAGCGGGACGGGTGTCATCTCGGGGCCCGCGTCCCCGCCCGCGCCCGCTCCGGCCATCCAGCCCGCGCTCTCCCAGGAGGCACTGGAGACGGCGCTGCGTGAGGAGCTGGTGGCGGTGCTCGGCGCCGAGGCCGTGGGACAGGACGCCAGCACGCCGCTGACGTTGCTGGGCCTGGACTCGCTGGGGGCCGCCGACCTCCAGGGCCGCGTGGAGAAGCGGCTGGGGGTGCGCGTCTCCATTGCCGCGCTGTTGCAGGACCTGAGTCTGCGGTCGCTGGCGGAGTCCGTGTCCGCGGAGGGCACGGGGCGCCGGTTGCCCCCGCTCCAGCGCCGTCCCGCTGGTGACGCGCCCACCCCCGCGTCCTTCACGCAGGAGCGGCTGTGGTACCTCCTCCAACTGGACCCATCCTGGACGTCGAACCAGATTCCGGTGGCGCTGACGCTGCGCGGGACGCTCGACGTGGCGGCGCTGGAACGGGCCCTGTCGGAGGTGCTGCGCCGGCACGAGGTGCTGCGCACCCGCTTCGCGTCCCGCGATGGCGCGCTGCTTCAGCGCGTACAGGCGGCGGGCCCCGTCTCCCTGCCGTGCCTGGACTTCACGAGCGTGAGCGGTGACGCGCGGCAGGCGACGCTGGAAGCCCAGGCAGTGCTCGATGCGCAACGCCCCATGGACCTGGAGGCAGGCCCGCTGGTGCGGTGCTCCCTGCTGCGCTTCGGGCCGGAGGACCACGTCCTACTGACCGTCCTGCACCACCTGGTGGTGGACGGCACGTCCGTCGCGCTGTTCATGCGCGAGCTGGCGGCCCTGTACGGCGCGTTCGTGGAGGGACGGCCGTCGCCGTTGGCGGAGCCGGAGTTTCAGTACGGGGACTTCGCCGCGTGGCAGCGCGCGTACTTCACGCCGGATGCGCTCACCACGGAGCTGACGTGGTGGAAGGAGACGCTGGCCGGCGCGCCCCAGTTGCTGGCCCTGCCCACCGATCGGTCCCGGCCGCAGCGGTTGTCCGTCCACGGTGCTCGTCGCCTGCGCCTGCTGCCCGCGTCTCTCATGGCCCGGCTGCACGCGCTGGGACGGCGCCAGGGCGCCACGCCGTTCATGAGCGTGATGTCCGCGCTGGCCACGGTGCTGCACCGCTGGAGCGGCCAGTCCGACTTCGTCGTGGGCACCGTCATCTCCGGCCGTGACGCGGCGGGCACTCGCGAGCTGATGGGCGACTGCACCAACTTCATCCCGTTGCGGGTCCGCCTGCCCGAAGCCGCGACGTCCGCGGACATGCTCTCCGAGGTGAAGTCGCGGATGCTGGGGGCGCTCGCGCATGGGTACGTGCCGTTCGAGCAGATTCTCGCGGCCGTGCAACAGCCTGGGGCGGAGCGGCGCGAGCTGTACAACGTGGGGTTCATCCTCGACGACTACGAGCTGCCGCGCGCGTTGTCCGTTCGCGGCGGGCTGACGCTCGACGTGTCCCTGGTGGACAACCACACGGCTGAGCTGGACATGACCTTCGAGGCGACGCACCGCCCTGAAGGCCTGCTGATTGGCTGCAAGTACTCCGCTGACCTGTTCGATGCGGAGACGGCGGACCGGCTCCTGAGCCATCTGGAGCACGTGATTCGCGGAATGGTGGAGGCGCCGGATGCGCCGCTGACCACCCTGCCGTTGATGAGCGAAGCCGAGCGGCAGCACGCGCTCCACGGCTGGAATCCTCGCGTCGAAGCGCCTCCGTCCGGCACGCTGACGGAGCTCATCGAAGCGCAAGTCGAGCGCACGCCGGACGCGGTGGCGGTGGCGTTCGAGTCGGAGCGGCTGACGTACCGGGAGCTGGACGCGAAGGCCAACCAGCTGGCGCACCACCTGAGGGGGCTGGGGGTTGCCCCGGAGTCGCTGGTGGGCGTGTGCCTGGAGCGCTCGGTGGACATGGTGGTGGCGCTGCTGGGCGTGCTGAAGGCGGGCGCGGCCTACGTGCCGGTGGACCCGGCGTACCCGAAGGAGCGACTGGGGTGGATGCTGGAGGACACCGGGGCGTCAGTGCTGCTGACGCACGAGAAGTGGAAGTCGGTGCTTCCGCCCAGCGGCGCGCGAGTGGTGTGCCTGGACAGCGCAGCGGGAGAAGTGGCGAAGCAGCCGGTGACGAAGCCGGCGGTGCGAGTGGGCCCGGAGTCGCTGGCGTACGTCATCTTCACCTCAGGAAGCACGGGGCGTCCGAAGGGGGCGATGAATGCGCACGGAGGCGTCGTCAACCGGCTGAAGTGGATGCAGGAGGAGTACGGGCTTAACGGCACGGACGTGGTGCTGCAGAAGACGCCCTTCAGCTTCGACGTGTCGGTGTGGGAGTTCTTCTGGCCGCTGCTGGCGGGGGCGAAGCTGGTGGTGGCGCGGCCTGGCGGGCACCAGGAGCCGGCGTACCTGGTGAAGCTGATGAAGGCGGAGGGCGTGACGACGGTGCACTTCGTGCCGTCCATGCTGCGCGCCTTCGTGGAGGAGCCCGGGCTGGAGGGACTGGGAAGCCTGCGGCGGGTGGTGTGCAGCGGCGAGGCGTTGAGCGCGGAGCTGGTGAAGAAGGCGTACGCGCGGCTGCCCGCGCCGGTGGGGGTGCACAACCTCTACGGGCCGACAGAGGCCGCGGTGGACGTCACGTACTGGCCCTGCCCTCGTAGCGAGGACTTCCACCGCGTCCCCATTGGCCGCCCCGTAGCCAATACGGTGCTGTACGTGCTGGACACGCACGGGCAGCCGGCGCCGGTGGGCATTCCGGGCGAGCTGCACATTGGCGGCGTGCAGGTAGGACGCGGGTACTGGCAGCGGCCGCAGTTGACGGCGGAGCGCTTCATCCCCGACGCCTTCAGCGGCATTCCGGGCGCGCGCCTGTACCGCACCGGAGACGTGGCGCGGTGGTTGCCGGACGGCACGCTGGAGTACCTCGGCCGGGCCGACTTCCAGGTGAAGCTGCGCGGCTTCCGCATCGAGCTGGGTGAAGTCGAGGCCGCGCTTGCCGCGGACCGGGCCGTCCGCGACTCCGTGGTGCTGGCTCGTGAGGATTCGACGGGTGACCAGCGACTGGTAGCCTACGTCGTCCTGGACGATGCGGCGGCGCAGGAGGTCGACGCGTCCTCTCAGTGGCAGGCCATCTACGACGAGGCCTACGCACGCGAAACGACGGAGAGCGAGGACCCGACCTTCAACATCGTCGGCTGGGAGGACAGCTACACCGGCGAGTCGCTGCCGCCCTCGCAGATGCGTGAGTGGGTGGACACCACCGTGGCGCAGATCCTCAGCTTCCAGCCCAAGCGGGTGCTGGAGCTGGGGTGCGGCACCGGCCTCCTCCTGTACCGGCTGGCGCCTCGCTGCGAGGCCTACTGGGGCGTCGATTTCGCCCGGCCTGCCCTGGACCGCATCGAGCGCCAGCGTGAGCGCATGGGCGGTGCTCTCGACTCCGTGCACCTGCTGCACCGGAGCGTGGACGACTTCTCGGGCCTGGAGCCGGGCTCGTTCGACACAGTCGTCATCAACTCCGTCGTCCAGTACTTCTCCAGCCCTGAGTTCCTGCTCGACGTGCTTCGCGGGGCCGTGCGCGTCCTGAAGCCGGGGGGCCGGGTGTTCCTGGGCGACGTGCGGAGCCTGGAGCTGCTCGAAGCCTTCCGTGCCTCGGTGCGCCTGCATCGGACCGCGGGCCCCGTGGCCACGTCCCAGTTCGCCTACCGCGTCCAGCGCGACATCCTGGCGGAGAAGGAACTGGTCCTCTCCCCGGCCTTCTTCACCGCCCTGCCAGAGCGCATCCCGGGCATCCAGCGCGTGGAGGTGCTGCCGAAGCGCGGGCGCTACGACAACGAGCTCAGCCGCTTCCGCTACGAGGTCATCCTCCACGTCGGCGACGCCGCCAAGACTCCCGCCCGGCGCACGAAGCCGGACTGGGTGGCCGGCGCCGGACTCACCCTGGACGGACTGCGCGAACAACTGAGCGCACGGCCCGGACTGCTGGCCGTGCGGGGGCTCCCCAACGCGCGAGTCCTGGCGTCTACTCGGCTCGTTGAACTGCTGTCCGCCACGCCTCCGCCCACGGTGGCGGGTCTTCGCGAGGCCCTGCATGACTGGCCGGGGCCCCGCGGCGTGGAGCCGGAGGAACTGTACGTACTCGGCTCGGCGCTCGGCTACGAGGTTCGGGTGAGCTGGGCCTCCGCGCACCGGGATGGTGCGCTGGACGTGGTGTTCGCGCGCCCCGATGAGGTGGGCACGCTCGACCTGTCCCCCGAACCCAAGCAGGTCACCTCCTGGGATGGCCTTGCCAGCGATCCGCTGCGCGGGGCTCGGAGTGCACAGGCGGTGAGCCGCCTCCGCGACGCGCTGGCGGACAAGCTGCCGCCGCACATGGTGCCCTCGGCCTTCGTGGTGCTGCCCGCCCTTCCCTTGTCTCCGAATGGCAAGGTCGACCGCAAGGCACTGCCCGCGCCGGAGGCCGAGCG
Organism: Myxococcus sp. AB056; assembly: GCF_006547365.1. Taxonomy (NCBI): domain Bacteria; kingdom Pseudomonadati; phylum Myxococcota; class Myxococcia; order Myxococcales; family Myxococcaceae; genus Myxococcus; species Myxococcus sp. AB056. The sequence goes on from NZ_VHLB01000016.1 coordinate 60,725, forward strand.
CCTGGGCGCCGCGGACGCCTTCATCGCGCCCCGGACGCCCACCGAGGAGAAGGTGGCGCGCATCTTCGGTGAGATTCTGGGCCAGTCCCGAGTCGGCGCGAACGATGACTTCTTCGCGCTGGGGGGCCACTCCCTGCTGGCCACGCAGGTGGTCGTGCGCGTGCGCGCGCAGCTCAACACGGAGATCTCGCTGCGGACCCTGTTCGACGCGCCCACCGTGGCCCGTCTGGCGGAGCGCATCGAATCGCAGGTCCAACGGGCCGACGCACCGGGTGTCCCGGCACTGGTCCGGCTGGAGCGCGGTCCGTCCGCTGACGAAGGACTGGCGGCGTCCTTCGCGCAGCAACGGCTCTGGTTCCTGGAGCAACTGCACCCCGGGCAGGCTGCCTACAACCTCCCCGCGGCCCTGCGGCTGACCGGACCGTTGGATGTGGAGGCTCTGCGGCGCACCTTCCTGGCAGTGGTCCGTCGTCACGAAGCGGTGCGCACCACCTTCGTCACGCGCGAGGGCCAGCCCGCCCAGCGCATCCACCCGGTGCCGGCTGCATGGCCGCTGCCCGAGGAGGATCTGCGCGGCCTGGAGCCCGAGGCCCGCGACGCGGCCGTGCAGGCCCGGATGGCCGAAGAGGCCCACCACGCCTTCGACTTGGAGAAGGGGCCGTTGCTGCGCACGGTGCTGCTGCGCACCGGCGTGGACGAGCATGTGCTGCTGCTGTGCATGCACCACATCATCTCGGATGGCTGGTCCATTGGCGTCCTGGTGCGGGAAGTGGCCGCGCTCTACGGGGCGCTGTCTCAGGGGCGAGAGGCCGCGCTGCCCGCGTTGTCGGTGCAGTACGCGGACTACGCCGCGTGGCAGCGGCGCGTACTGGAAGGCCCGGCGCTGGCGCCGCAACTGGACTGGTGGCGCTCACGCCTCGAAGGCGCTCCCTCGCTGGAGCTGCCCACCGACCACGCGCGTCCCCCGGTCCGTAGTGGTAGGGGCGCTTCGCACTTCTTCACGCTGTCCTCGGAGCAAGTCGCGGGCCTGGAGCGCGTGGCGTCGGCCCATAACGCCACGTTGTACATGGTGCTGATGGCGGGCTGGCAGGCGCTGCTCGCGCGCTACTCCGGGCAGACGGATTTCTGCGTGGGCACGTCGGTGGCTCATCGCACCCGGCCGGAACTCGAAGGGCTCATCGGCTTCTTCGTGAACACCTTGGCGCTGCGCGCGAACGTGGACGGCGATCCACGCTTCGATGAGCTGGTGGCGCGAGTCCGCGAGGAGTCCCTGGCGGCCTTCGCGAACCAGGACGTTCCCTTCGATCGGCTGGTGGAGGTGCTGGGCGGCCAGCGCGATCTGTCGCGCACTCCGTTGTTCCAGGCCGCCTTCGTCCTCCAGAACGCGCCCATGCAGCCGCCTACGCTGCCGGGCATTGTCGTCGACGTGCTGCACACGGGCACGGATACGGCCCGGTTCGATGTGACCGCCTTGCTGGTGGAGCGTGGCGGGCGGCTGGAGGGCGAGCTCGAGTACAGCCTCGACCTGTTCACTCCGGAGACCGCGCGCCGCATGGTGGAGCACTTCCAGCGGCTGCTCCGCGGCGTCGTGGAGGACGCATCACGCCGCATCAGCGCGGTGCCGCTGTGGAGCGAGGCCGAGCGCCACGAAGTGCTCGTGGCCTGGAACGACACGGCTGCGCCCTACCCCGCTGACACCACCGTTCATCAGCGCTTCACGGAGCAGGCGCTGAGGACTCCGCAGGCCATCGCCGTCGAGCATGAGGGGCGCTCGCTCACGTATGCGGAGCTGGATGCGAGGGCCAACCAACTCGCGCACCACCTGCACTCGCTGGGCCTGGGCGCCGAATCGCGCGTGGGCGTCTTCCTGCACCGGGGCCTGGACTTGCTGGTGGGCCTGTTGGGCATCCTCAAGGCGGGCGGTGCCTACGTGCCGCTGGACGCGTCGTACCCCGCGCAGCGGCTGGCCTTCATGGCCGAGGACTCCGGTGTAGCCGCCATCCTCACCGAGTCCGCGTTGGAGGATGAGCTGCCCGCCGGATCGCAGCTCATCGTGGTTCTGGATGAGGAATGGGCGCGGATTGAGCGCCAGCCTTCGACGCCCGTGACGGGTGGGCTGGTGGGCGCAGAGCAGCTCGCATACATCACCTACACCTCCGGCTCGACGGGGATGCCCAAGGGCGTGGCCATTCCGCACCGGGGCGTGGTGCGCCTGCTCATCGGCTCTCGCTTCGTTGACTTGGGGCCGTCGGAGGTGGTGCTGCAACTGGCGCCGCTGGCCTTCGACGCGTCCACCCTGGAGATTTGGGGTGCGCTGCTGCACGGGGCGCGACTGGTGCTCTACCCGCAGCGCACGCCGGACCTGGCGGAGCTGGGACAGGCGCTGGTGCGGCACCAGGTGTCGGTGCTCTGGCTGACGGCGGCGCTCTTTGAGCAGATGCAGCAGCACCAGCCGGAGGCTTTGGGCACGGTGCGTCAACTGCTCGCTGGTGGTGACGTGCTCCCGGCGCCTCGCGTCCGGGAGCGGCTGGCGCAGGGCGTGGGGCTGGTGAACGGCTACGGCCCCACGGAGGGCACCACCTTCACCGCGTGCCACCGGATGGCGCCGGGCGACGCGGTGGGTGACTCCGTCTCCATTGGACGGCCTATCGCGAACACCCAGGTGTACGTGCTGGATTCGGCGATGCAGGCGGTGCCCGTGGGTGTGCCGGGTGAGGTGCTCATCGGAGGCGACGGACTGGCCCGGGGCTACCTGGGCCAGCCCGCGCTGACGGCTGAGCGCTTCGTGCCCAATCCCTTCGGGCCTCCGGGTGCTCGGCTGTACCGCTCGGGAGACCGTGCGCGTTGGCAGGCGGACGGCACGCTCCAGTTCCTGGGCCGCGTGGACTTCCAGGTGAAGCTGCGGGGCTTCCGCATCGAGCTGGGTGAAGTCGAGGCCGCGCTGCGCAATCACTCCTCAGTGGAGACGGCGATTGCCGTGGTGCGCGAGGACATCCCGGGGGACCGGCGGCTGGTGGCCTACGTGACTCCTGAGGGCGTGGACACCGCGGCCCTCCGGGAACATCTGCGCCAGCGGCTCCCCGAGTACATGGTGCCCAACGCCGTGGTGGCGCTGAGCACGCTGCCCCTGTCTCCGAACGGCAAGGTGGACCGCAAGGCACTCCCGGCTCCGGACCTCGTCGGTCTGGGGGCTGAGGACTTCGTGGAGCCCCGAACGGAGCTGGAGCAGCAACTGGCGGTCCTGTTCAGCGAGGTGCTCGGCCTGGAACGCACGGGCCTGAACGACGACTTCTTCGAACTGGGAGGTCACTCGCTGCTGGCCACCCAGGTCGTGACCCGGCTGCGCGCCCAGCTTGGCGTGGACCTGCCGCTCCGCACCTTCTTCGAGGCCCCCACCGTGGCGCGCCTCGCCGCGCGCCTGGAGTCGGCGCCGCGAACCAGCACTTTGCTTCCCTTGGAGCCCCTGCCCCGGCCGGCCCAGGGCGAGGCGACCTTCGACGTCTCGTTCGCGCAGCAGCGGCTCTGGTTCCTGGATCAACTGCAGCCCGGACAGTTCACCTACAACGTGCCTGCGGCATTGCAGTTGAAGGGGCGGTTGGACGAGGAGGCGCTGCGGCGCACCTTCCTGGAAGTGGTCCGCCGCCACGAAGCGGTGCGCACCACTTTCGTCATGCGCGAGGGTCAACCGGCCCAGCGTATCCACCCGGCGCCCGCCGAGTGGCCACTGCCCGTCGAGGACTTGAGTGGCTTGGAGCCCGACGCCCGTGACGCGGTCGCGCAGGCCCGCATGGTCGAAGAGGCCCACCGTGCCTTCGACCTGGACAAGGGCCCGCTGCTGCGCACGGTGCTGCTGCGCACGGGGCCGGACGTGCATGTGCTGCTGCTGAGCATGCACCACATCATCTCGGACGGCTGGTCCATGGGCGTGCTGGTGCGGGAAGTGGCCGCGCTCTATGAGGCGCTGTCGCAGGGCCGTGAGGCCGCGCTGCCAGCGCTGACGGTGCAGTACGCGGACTACGCCGCATGGCAACGGCGTGTGCTGGAAGGCCCGGCGCTGACGCCGCAGTTGGATTGGTGGCGCTCGCGGCTCGAGGGCGCTCCCACGTTGGAGTTGCCCACCGACCACCCGCGTCCGGCGGTGCGCACGCTGCGCGGGGCCACGCATACGTTCACGCTGCCGCCTTCCCTGGTGACTGGGCTGGAGCGCGTGGCCTCGGCCCACAACGCCACGTTGTACATGGTGCTGATGGCGGGCTGGCAGGCGCTGCTCGCTCGCTACTCCGGGCAGACGGACTTCTGCGTGGGCACGCCGGTGGCCCATCGCACCCGGCCCGAGCTCGAAGGGCTCATCGGCTTCTTCGTCAACACGTTGGCCCTGCGCGCGAACGTGGACGGCGATCCTCGCTTCGATGAGCTGGTGGCGCGAGTCCGCGAGGAATCCCTGGCGGCCTTCGCGAACCAGGACGTCCCCTTCGACCGGCTGGTGGAGGTGATGGGGGGCCAGCGCGACCTGTCGCGCACCCCGTTGTTCCAGGCCGCCTTCGTCCTCCAGAACGCGCCCATGCAGCCGCCCACGCTGCCGGGCCTGGTTGTCGACGTGCTGCGCACGGGCACGGACACGGCCCGGTTCGATGTGTCAGCGTTGCTGGTCGAGCGCGGCGGGCGCCTGGAAGGCGAGCTCGAATACAGCCTCGACCTATTCACACCGGAGACCGCGCGCCGCATCGTGGAGCATTTCCAGCGGCTGCTCGAGGGGGTCGTGGAGGACGCTTCACGCCGCATCAGCGCGGTGCCGCTGTGGAGCGAGGCCGAGCGCCACGAAGTGCTCGTGGCCTGGAACGACACGGCTGCGCCCTACCCCGCCGACACCACCGTTCATCAGCGCTTCATGGAGCAGGCCCGGCGCACGCCGGAGCGTATCGCGGTGACCTTTGAAGGCCGTTCGCTCACCTACGCGGAGCTGGACGCTCGTTCCAACCAGTTGGCCCGGCACCTCGTGTCCTTGGGACTGGAGCCGGAGGCCCGCATTGGCGTGTGCGCGGCGCGCGGGTTGGAGCTGATCATCGGGGTGCTGGGGGCACTCAAGGCCGGTGGCTGCTACGTGCCGTTGGACCCGTCCTGGCCCGTCAAGCGCCTGGAGCATGCGACCTCGACGGCGCGTCTGTCCGCGGTGTTGACGTGGCAGTCGCTGCTGCCCTCCCTCGAGGACGGCCCGTGGCATGTCGTGGCGCTGGACGCGGATGCGGCGGACATCGCCCGTCAGTCCCCGGAGGCTGTGCAGGTTCCCGTGTTCCCAGAGGGACTGGCGTTCGCCACGTTCACCTCGGGGTCCACGGGAACGCCCAAGGGCGTGGCCCTGCCGCATCGGGGCTTGCTGCGGCTGAGCGAGGGCTCCCGCTTCCTGACCCAGGCGCCCGAGGAAGTCACCCTTCAGCTCTCGCCTCTGGCCTTCGACGTCTCCAGCATCGAGCTGTGGGGCACGCTGCTGCACGGCGGCAAGCTCGTCGTGTACCCGCCCGGTACGCCCGAGCCGGACGCGGTGGCCCGGCTCATCGTCGAGCACAAGGTGTCGTGGCTCGTCCTGGCGACGTCGCTCTTCGACCTGTTGCAGCAGCACCAACCCGAGGCCCTGGCGCGAGTGCCCAACCTGCTGATGGGCGGCGAAGCGATGCCAGCCCCCCGTGCGCGGGAGCGGCTGGCGCGGGGTGGTTCCCTGACCAACGGCTACGGGCCCACCGAATGCAGCACCATGGCCACCCGGTTCACACTGTCGCCTGGGGACTCCGTGGGCCGCTCCGTCCCCATTGGCCGGCCCGTCGACAACACCGAGGTCTATGTCCTCGACCCGGCGCTGCGTCCCGTGCCAGTGGGCGTGCCGGGTGAGCTGTGCCTGGGAGGACCGGGCCTCGCGCGCGGCTACCTGAACCGCCCGGACCTCACGGCCGAGCGCTTCGTGCCTCACCCGTTCAGCGCCACCCCCGGAGCCCGGCTCTACCGCACGGGTGACAGCGTCCGCTGGAGTCCGGACGGCGTGCTGGAGTTCCTGGGCCGGTTGGATCACCAGGTGAAGGTGCGCGGCTTCCGCATCGAGCTGGGTGAAATCGAAGCCGTGCTGCGCGCCCATCCCTCTGTCGCCGAGGCCGCGGCCGTCGTGCGCGAGGAAGCCTCCGGCAGCAATCGCGTGGTGGCGTATGTCGTTCCCCCGCAGGCGGATGTGGCTCCGCTGCGTGAGTACCTGCACCAGCATCTGCCGGACTACATGGTCCCGTCCGCGTTCGTCGGATTGGACGCCTTCCCGTTGACGCCGAATGGCAAGGTGGACCGCAAGGCCCTGCCGGCTCCGGACCTCGGTCTGGGAGCGGCGGACTACGTGGAGCCTCGAACGGAGCTGGAGCAGCAACTGGCGGCCCTGTTCCGCGAGGCGCTCGGTCTGGAACGCGTGGGCCTGAACGACGACTTCTTCCTCATGGGCGGCCACTCGCTGCTGGCCACCCAGGTCGTGACCCGGCTGCGCGCGCAGCTCGGCGTGGACCTGCCGCTCCGTACCTTCTTCGAGGCCCCCACCGTGGCGCGCCTCGCAGCGCGCCTGGAGTCGGCGCCGCGGACCGGCACCTTGCTTCCCTTGGAGCCCCTGCCCCGGCCGGCCCAGGGCGAGGCGACCTTCGACGTCTCGTTCGCTCAGCGCCGCCTGTGGTTCATTGAGCAACTGCATCCCGGACAGGTCACCTACAACATGCCCGCGGCCTTGCGGCTGACGGGACAGTTGGATGTGGAGTCCCTGCGGCGCACCTTCCTGGAAGTGGTCCGCCGTCACGAAGCGGTGCGCACCACCTTCGTGACGCGCGAAGGTCAACCGGTCCAGCGCATCCACCCGGCGCCCGCCGAATGGCCGCTGCCCGTGGAGGACTTGAGCGGCTTGGAGCCCGACGCCCGTGACGCGGCCGTGCAGGTCCGCATCGCCGAAGAGGCTCACCACGCCTTCGATTTGAAGCAGGGCCTGCTGCTGCGCACGGTGCTGCTGCGCACTGGGCCGGACGTGCATGTGCTGCTGTTGTGCATGCACCACATCATCTCGGACGGCTGGTCCATGGGCGTGCTGGTGCGGGAAGTGGCCGCGCTCTATGAGGCGCTGTCGCAGGGCCGTGAGTCACCATTGCCAGCGCTGACGGTGCAGTACGCGGACTACGCCGTGTGGCAGCGGCGCGTACTGGAGGGCCCGGCGCTGGCGCCGCAACTGGACTGGTGGCGCTCGCGGCTCGAAGGCGCTCCCACGTTGGAGCTGCCCACCGACCATGTGCGTCCCGCGGTCAGTAGCGCCAAGGGCACTTCGTACTTCTTCTCGCTGTCCGCGGAGCTGGTGGCTGGCCTGGAACGAGTGGGCTCGGCCCACAACGCCACGTTGTACATGGTGCTGATGGCGGGCTGGCAGGCGCTGCTCGCTCGCTACTCCGGGCAGACGGACTTCTGCGTGGGCACGTCGGTGGCCCATCGCACGCGGCCGGAACTCGACGGGCTCATTGGCTTCTTCGTCAACACCCTGGCGCTGCGCTGCCGGTTGAGCGGCAATCCAACCTTCGCCGAGCTCGTGACCCGTGTCCGCGACGAGGCCCTGGGCGCCTTCGCCCATCAGGACGTGCCATTCGAGCAGCTCGTGGATGCCGTGGGCGGTGAGCGCGACCTGTCCAGGACGCCGCTGTTCCAGACGCTCTTCGTGCTCCTGAACTCGGACCTCATCCAAGCGCCGTCGCTTCCGGGGCTCCACGTCGACGTGTTGCCGAGCGCGACGGACACGGCCCGGTATGACTTGACGCTCGCGATGAGGGCGCGCGGCGGCAAGTTGGAAGGCCAGTTGGAATACAGCCAGGACCTCTTCACCGCGGACACCGCCAGGCGAATGGTAGAGCACCTGCGGGTGCTGCTGTCGGCGGTGGTGGATGGGGCCGGTTCGCAGCGGCTCAGTGCGCTGCCCATGATGGAGGCCCAGGAGCGCCAGCAGGTGCTCTCGGCCTGGAATGCCACCCAGGCCGCCTATCCGGTGGATGCGACCGTGCCTTCGCTCTTCACGGAGCAGGCGCTGAGGACTCCGCAGGCCATCGCTGTCGAGCATGAGGGGCGCACGCTCACGTATGCGGAGCTGGATGCGCGTTCCAACCAACTCGCGCACCACCTGCACTCGCTGGGCATTGGCGCCGAATCGCGCGTGGGCGTCTTCCTGCACCGGGGCCTGGACTTGCTGGTGGGCCTGTTGGGCATCCTCAAGGCGGGCGGCGCCTATGTGCCGCTGGACGCTTCGTACCCCGCGCAGCGGCTGGCCTTCATGGCCGAGGACTCGGGTGTGGCCGCCATCCTCACCGAGTCCGCGTTGGAGGACGAACTGCCCGCCGGTTCGCAGCTCATCGTGGTTCTGGATGAGGAATGGGCGCGGATTGAGCGCCAGCCTTCGACGCCCGTGACGGGCGGGCTGGTGGGCGCAGAGCAGCTCGCATACATCACCTACACCTCCGGCTCGACGGGGATGCCCAAGGGCGTGGCCATTCCGCACCGGGGCGTGGTGCGCCTGCTCATCGGCTCTCGCTTCGTGGACCTGGGGCCGTCGGAGGTGGTGCTGCAACTGGCGCCGCTGGCCTTCGACGCGTCCACCTTGGAGATTTGGGGCGCGTTGCTGCACGGGGCGCGACTGGTGCTCTACCCGCAGCGCACGCCGGACCTGGCGGAACTGGGACAGGCGCTGGTGCGACACCAGGTGTCGGTGCTCTGGCTGACGGCGGCGCTCTTCGAGCAGATGCAGCAGCACCAGCCGGAGGCTTTGGGCACGGTGCGTCAACTGCTAGCCGGTGGTGACGTGCTCCCGGCGCCTCGCGTCCGGGAGCGGCTGGCGCAGGGCGTGGGGCTGGTGAACGGCTACGGCCCCACCGAGAGCACCACCTTCACCGCGTGCCACAGGATGGCGCCGGGCGACGCGGTGGGTGACTCCGTCTCCATTGGACGGCCTATCGCGAACACCCAGGTGTACGTGCTGGATTCGGCGATGCAGGCCGTGCCCGTGGGTGTCCCGGGTGAGGTGCTCATCGGCGGCGACGGACTGGCCCGGGGCTACCTGGGCCAGCCCGCGCTGACGGCCGAGCGCTTCGTGCCCAATCCCTTCGGGCCTCCGGGGACTCGGTTGTACCGCTCGGGAGACCGTGCGCGTTGGCAGGCGGACGGCACGCTCCAGTTCCTGGGCCGAGTGGACTTCCAGGTGAAGCTGCGGGGCTTCCGCATCGAGCTGGGTGAAGTCGAGGCCGCGCTGCGCAATCACTCCGCGGTGGAGACGGCGATTGCCGTGGTGCGCGAGGACATCCCAGGGGACCGGCGGCTGGTGGCCTACGTGACACCGGAGGACGTGGACACCGCGTCCCTCCGAGAGCATCTGCGCCAGCGGCTCCCCGAGTACATGGTGCCCAACGCCGTGGTGGTGCTGGGCACCCTGCCCCTGTCTCCGAACGGCAAGGTGGACCGCAAGGCCCTTCCAGCTCCGGACCTGTCGCCCACCGAAGACACCCAGGCGGCGGATCTGCCCCTGCTCCAGCAGCAGTTGGCGGCGTTGTTCCGGGAGGTGCTGCACGTCGAGCGGGTGCGGCCTCACGACGACTTCTTCGAACTGGGAGGCCACTCGCTGCTGGCCACGCAGTTGGTGACGCGCATCCGCGCGGCGCTCGGCGTGGAGGTCCCGCTGAGGACGCTGTTCGAGGCGCCCACGCTCGCGGGCCTGGCGGAGCGCATCGAAGCGCTGATGATGCAGGCGTCGCGCGCCGCGATGCCTCCGTTGCTGCCCGTGCCCCGGGATTCGGCGCTGCCCTTGTCCTTCTCGCAGCAGCGCCTGTGGTTCCTGGCGCAGCTCCAGAAGGGCCATGCCGTCTACAACGTGCCCTTCGCCCTGAAGCTGTCCGGGGCGCTGGACGTGGACGTGCTGCGGCGCACCTTCGCCGAAGTCGTGGCTCGGCACGAGGTGTTGCGTACCTCCTTCTCCTCGACGGAGGGACTGCCCACGCAGCACGTCCAGCCGGCGCCAGAGGTCTGGGACCTTCCGGTGGAGGACCTGTCCTCGCTCAAGGGGCCGGCTCGCGATGCGCGCGTGCGGCAGCGGATGACGGAGGAAGCCCGCTTCCCGTTCGACCTGTCCGTCGCGCCTCTGCTCCGCACCGTGCTGCTCCGTCTGGACGCGGACGAACACGTGCTGCTGCTGTGCTTGCACCACATCGCATCGGACGGCTGGTCCATGGGCGTGCTGGTGCGTGAGGTCGCCGCGCTCTACGCCGCGCTCAGTCAGAACCAGCCGACTTCCCTGCCGCCCCTGCCTGTGCAGTACGCGGACTTCGCCGCGTGGCAGCGGCAGTGGGTGCAGTCGCAGGGCATCCAGACGCAGCTGGCCGAGCTGCGGAGCCACCTCATCGGGGTTCCCGCGCTGGAGTTGCACGGCGACCTGGGCCGGCCCGTGACCCGCACCGTTCGTGGCTCGAGCCATTTCTTCGCGGTGTCGGCGGAGCTGGCGGAAGCCCTGAAGAAGGTGGCTCGTGACCAGGGTGCCACGCTCTTCATGGTGCTACTGGCGGCCTATGAAATCCTGCTCTCCCGCTACTCGGGACAGAAGGACTTCTGCGTGGGCAGCCCCATTGCCCACCGCACTCAGTCCGAGCTGGAGCCCCTGATCGGCTTCTTCGTCAACACGTTGGCCCTGCGGGCCCGGTTGGACGGGGCGCCGACCTTCGCGGAGCTGGTGTCGCGCGTCCGCGAGGAGTCCCTGGCGGCCTACGTGCGCCAGGACGTGCCGTTCGACCGGCTGGTCGAGGCCGTTGGCGGCGAGCGCGGTGGCGGCAAAACGCCGCTCATCCAGGTGATGTTCGCCCTGCAGAACGCGCCCATGCAGCCGCCGTCGCTGCCGGGCGTTACGGTCGAGCAGATGCGGTCCAGCACGGACACGGCTCGGCTCGACCTCACCCTGTCGCTGATGGAGCTGGGCGATGGGAGTCTGGAGGGAGGGCTGGAGTTCAGCCTGGACCTCTTCTCACCCGAAGCGGCGATTCGACTGACACGGCACTTCCAGACACTGCTGGAGGCAGTCGTTCGCGATCCGCAGACGCGCATTCAAGCGCTGCCGATGCTGCCCGACGACGAACAGCAGCAGGTACTGAAGGGCTTCCAGGGACGGGAAATGGCGCCTGCTTCGGAGGTGACTATCCACGCGCTGGTGGAGGCGCAGGTGGCGCGCACGCCGGACGCGGTGGCAGTGGCGTTCGAGTCGGAGCGGCTGACGTACCGGGAGTTGGACGCGAGAGCCAACCAACTGGCGCACCACCTGCGTGGCCTGGGGGCGGCACCAGAGTCGCTGGTGGGCGTGTGCCTGGAGCGCTCGGTGGACATGGTGGTGGCGCTGCTGGGCGTGCTGAAGGCGGGCGCGGCCTACGTGCCGGTGGACCCGGCGTACCCGAAGGAGCGGCTGGGGTGGATGCTGGAGGACACCGGGGCGTCGGTGCTGCTGACGCACGAGAAGTGGAAGTCGGTGCTTCCGCCCAGCGCCGCGCGAGTGGTGTGCCTGGACAGCGCAGCAGGTGAAGTGGCGAAGCAGCCGGTGACGAAGCCGGTGGTGCGAGTGGGCCCGGAGTCACTGGCGTACGTCATCTTCACCTCAGGAAGCACGGGGCGTCCGAAGGGGGCGATGAATGCGCACGGAGGCGTCGTCAACCGGCTGAAGTGGATGCAGGAGGAGTACGGGCTTAACGGCACGGACGTGGTGCTGCAGAAGACGCCCTTCAGCTTCGACGTGTCGGTGTGGGAGTTCTTCTGGCCGCTGCTGGCGGGGGCGAAGCTGGTGGTGGCGCGGCCTGGCGGGCACCAGGAGCCGGCGTACCTGGTGAAGCTGATGAAGGCGGAGGGCGTGACGACGGTGCACTTCGTGCCGTCCATGCTGCGCGCCTTCGTGGAGGAGCCCGGGCTGGAGGGGTTGGGAAGCCTGCGGCGGGTGGTGTGCAGCGGCGAGGCGTTGAGCGCGGAGCTGGTGAAGAAGGCGTACGCGCGGCTGCCCGCACCGGCGCGGGTGCACAACCTGTACGGGCCGACGGAAGCGGCAGTGGACGTCACGTACTGGCCCTGCCCTCGTGGAGAGGACTTCCACCGGGTGCCCATCGGCCGGCCGGTGGCGAACACGGTGCTGTACGTGCTGGACGTGCACGGCCAGCCGGCGCCAGTGGGCATTCCGGGCGAGCTGCACATTGGCGGCGTGCAGGTGGGACGCGGATACTGGCAGCGGCCGCAGTTGACGGCGGAGCGGTTCATTCCGGATGCCTTCAGCGGCATTCCGGGCGCGCGCCTGTACCGCACCGGAGACGTGGCGCGGTGGTTGCCGGACGGCACGCTGGAGTACCTGGGCCGGGCCGACTTCCAGGTGAAGCTGCGCGGCTTCCGCATCGAGCTGGGTGAAGTCGAGACCGCGCTGCGCACGCATCCCGGCGTGCGCGACGCCGTCGCCGTGGTTCGCGAAGACGCCCCGGGCGATCAGCGCCTCGTGGCCTACGTCACGGGAGAACCGGCGCCGGACGTGACGGCGCTGCGGGCACGGCTGGCTGAGCACCTGCCGGCCCACATGGTGCCTACGGCCATCGTGACGCTGCCGTCCCTACCTCTGTCTCCCAACGGAAAGGTGGACCGCAAGGCTCTACCTCTGCCCGTTGCCACCCCTGTCCCCGGGGCTTCCGCCCCGCCCGTGCAAGAGCGCATGACTCCGTTCCAACAGCGCGTCGCCGCCCTCTTCCGTGAACTCCTTCGCGTGGAGCAAGTGGGCCTGCACGACGACTTCTTCGCACTGGGAGGTCACTCGCTTCTGGCCACCCAGCTCATCTCCCGCCTGCGGACGACGTTCGGCGTGGAGCTCTCCCTCAACGCGCTCTTCGACGCGCCCTCCGTGGCCCGAGTCACCGAGCTCGTCGAGGAAGGCATGCTCCTGCGCGTCAGCGCGCCCCAGATTCCGGCGCTCCGGCCCGTGCCACGCGATGGGAACCTGCCGCCGTCCTTCGCACAGCAGCGACTGTGGCTCATCGACCAGCTCCAGCCCGGCGGCAGCCAGTACAACCTGCCGGGAGCGCTCAGGCTGGAAGGCGCGCTGGACACCGAGGCCCTGCGCCGTGCGCTGGAGTACCTCGTCAAACGCCATGAGCCGCTGCGCACAAGCTTCGTGATGCGTGACGGCGACCCCATCCAGGTCATCCACCCCGCGGCGGACTGGGCGCTTCCCCTGACGGACCTCACGAGCCTGCCGGAAGGCGACCGGGAGGCCGAGGCGCGCCGGTTGGCCGCCACGGATGCGGGCCAGCCGTTCGACTTGAGCGCGGGCCCCCTTCTGCGCACCCTGCTGTTGAAGCTGGACGCGGAGCTGCACGTGCTGGTGCTGACCATGCACCACATCGTGTCGGATGGCTGGTCGCTCGGCGTCATCGTGCGCGAGGTCGCCGCCGCCTACGATGCATTCGCCCAGGGCCGAAGCCCGGCGCTGCCGCCGCTGCCCATCCAGTACGCGGACTTCGCGTCCTGGCAGCGGCAGTGGCTCCAGGGCGAGGTGCTCACCGCGCAGGTCGATTGGTGGAAGGAGCAGCTCGCCGGTGCGCCCCAGGTCCTGGACCTGCCCACCGACAAGCCGAGGCCCACCCATCGCTCGCAGTTTGGAGAGCTCTTCCCCATTCACCTGCCCCAGGACGTGGTGGCGCCGTTCCTCGCGCTGGCGCGCCAGGCGGGGGCCACTCCGTACATGGCGCTGCTGGCCGTGTGGCAGGTGCTGCTCTCGCGTTACAGCCGGCAGGAGGACCTGCTGGTGGGCTCGCCCATCGCGGGCCGCCGCCACGGCGAGGTCGAGGGCCTGGTCGGGTTCTTCGTCAACACGCTGGTGCTGCGGGCTCGGGTGCGTCCGCGCGACTCGTTCCGCACCCTGCTCGCGCAGGTCCGCGATACCACCCTGGCCGCGTACGAGCACCAGGACCTGCCCTTCGAGAAGCTGGTCGAGGAGCTCCAGCCACGCCGGGACCTGGGCCGCAATCCGCTGGTGCAGACCTACTTCTCCCTGCTGAACACGCCCACGGGCCCGGTGCGGGCCACGGGCCTCACGCTGAGGCCGGCGGACGTGGACATCGGGACCTCGCGCTTCGACCTGGGGCTCGCCCTTACGGATGACGCCGACGGCCTGCGCGGTGCCATCGAGCACAGCACTGACCTCTTCGAGACCGCCACCGTGGCCCGCCTAGCCGGGCACCTGCGCGTCCTCATGGCGTCTGTGACCGCCGCGCCGGACCAGCCGCTGGGCACGCTGGACATGCTCACCCCCAGCGAGCGTCAGCAGCTCCTCCGGGAGTGGAATGACAACGCGGCCCGGTATGACGGCGCTGGCGGCACCATCGCGGAGGTCATCGCGCGGCACGCCTCCCTGCGCCCCTTCGCCGTCGCGCTGGAGTGTGGTGACGAGACGCTGACCTTCGAGCAGTTGGACACGCGGGCCAACCAGCTCGCGAACCTGCTCCGTTCGCGCGGGGTGAGCACGGAAGTGCTCGTGGCCGTGAGCCTGGACCGGGGCACGGCGTGGGTCATCGCGATGCTGGCGGTGCTCAAGGCCGGAGGCGCCTTCGTGCCGCTGGACGCGTCGTACCCCGCGCAGCGGCTGGCCATCATGCTGGAGGACGCGCCACCGCGCCTGCTGCTCACGTCGCGGGCCAACCACGCCAGGTTGCCGCTCCCCGACGGCGGGCTTCCCACCCTGCTCCTGGAAGAGCTGGACCTGTCGGAGTGGCCCACCACGTCCCCGGTGTCCGACGTGGGACCGAATCACCTGGCCTACGTGATGTTCACGTCCGGGAGCACGGGGCGCCCGAAGGGCGTGGCCATCCCGCACCGAGGCGTGCTCCGCCTCACGTGCAGTGAGCCCTTCATCCGCTTCGGCGTCCGGGAGACCGGGCTCGTCATGGCGCCCGCCTCGTTCGACGGCTCGGTGATGGAGCTGTGGCTTCCGCTGCTCAACGGAAGCGGCGTCGTCCTGTATCCGCCGGAGGCGCAAGCCAGCGACCTGGACACGCTGTCGCGCGTGGTGGAGCGCCACGGCGTCACGCTCATCCACTTCCCCGCGGGCCTGTTCTCGCAGGTCGTGGAGCACCGGACCGACCTGCTGAAGAAGCTGCGGGCCATTCACGTGGTGGGTGACATCCTGTCCGCCCCCCACACGCGCCGCACGCTGACCACCACCGGAGTCCCCGTCTCCAATGGCTATGGCCCGACGGAGAACTCCATCATCTCCACCAGCTACACGGCCTATGAGGCCTCGCAGGTCGGGGCCTCCGTGCCCATTGGCCGGCCTGTCTCGAACACGCAGGCCTACGTGCTGGATTCGCAGCTCCAGCTGGTCCCCGTGGGGGTGCCGGGCGAGCTGTACGTGGGCGGTGAAGGGCTCGGGCGCGGATACGTGTCGCGGCCGGACCTCACGGCGGAGCGCTTCATCCCCGCCCCCTTCGCCACCCAGCCCGGTGCGCGCCTCTACCGGACGGGAGACCTGGTCCGGTGGCGCCCGGACGGCACGCTGGAGTTCATTGGCCGCATCGACAATCAGGTGAAGGTGCGCGGGTTCCGCATCGAGCTGGCGGACGTCGAGGCCGCGCTGCGCACCCAGCCTGGCGTGCTGGAAGCCGCCGCCGTGGTCCGCGAGGACATCCCCGGTGACAAGCGACTGGTGGCCTACGCCATGGGACGCGATGACGCGCCGCTGGATGTCGCGGCGCTCCGCGCGGGCATGCGTCAACAGCTCCCCGAGTACATGGTGCCGTCCGTCTTCGTGGTCCTCCCCACGTTGCCGCTGAGCACCAGTGGCAAGGTGGACCGGAAGGCACTCCCCGCGCCGGACAGCGCGTCCACGGGCCGTGAGGGCCATTTCGTGGAGCCGTCGAGCCCGCTGGCGCAGCAGCTCGCCGCGCTGTGGGCGAAGGAGCTGGGCACGGAGCGCGTCGGCCTCCATGACCACCTCTTCGATGACCTGGGCGGAACGTCCCTGTCGGTCGTGCGCATCGCCAAGCGCATGCGGGAGACGTTGAACCGGGAGGTGCCGGTGGTGTGGCTGTTCGAGCACCCCACCGTGGACGCGCTGGCCGCCGTCCTGGAGCGCGACGCGAAGGTGGACGAGGTCGCCGCCGCCCCCGCGCGGCCCGAGCCTGCCTCCGAGCCGAGCGCCGAGGCGAAACCCGCCACGGGCT
Source organism: Myxococcus sp. AB056 (assembly GCF_006547365.1). Classification (NCBI taxonomy): domain Bacteria; kingdom Pseudomonadati; phylum Myxococcota; class Myxococcia; order Myxococcales; family Myxococcaceae; genus Myxococcus; species Myxococcus sp. AB056. Next base: position 76,978 of record NZ_VHLB01000016.1, read on the forward strand.
CCGGCCTGGTCGCCATCGTGGGCATGTCGGGGCGCTTCCCGGGAGCCAGCTCCGTCCAGGACTTCTGGCGGAACCTGCGCGACGGTGTGGAGTCCATCTCCCGCTTCAGGCCCGAGCAGTTGGAGCGGATGCCCGGCCTGCCCGAAGGCTTGGAGCTGTCACAGCACCCGGCCTTCGTCCCGGCCGGTGGTGTCCTGGATGGCATCGATGGGTTCGACCCGGGCTTCTTCGACCTGTCGCTGCGTGAAGCGCAGTGGATGGACCCACAGCAGCGGCTCTTCCTCCAGACGGCGTGGTCCGCGCTGGAGGACGCGGGCATCGACCCGGAGCGCACGCCCGAGGCCATCTCGCTGTACGCGGGCGCCGTCGACTCCGGCTACAAGGACGCGGTCCGGGCCACGCTGCCGCTGGATGGTGCGGCCCTGTTCGAGCTCTACGGCACCGCCACCCATGAGAGTCTGGCCACCAAGGCGTCTTTCAAGCTGGGGCTCACCGGTGAGAGCGTCCTCGTCTACACGGCGTGCTCCACGGGGCTCGTCGCTGTCCACCTCGCCTGCCAGAACCTGCTGGCGGGTCGTTCGGGTGTGGCGCTGGCGGGGGCCACGCGCATCGCCGTCCCGCAGCGCACCGGCTACGTCTACCAGGAGGGCATGATTCTCTCTCCGGACGGACACTGCCGGAGCTTCGACGCGAACGCGCAAGGCACGGTGTCCGGGAACGGCGTCGCGTGCGTGGTCCTCAAGCGGCTGGAGGACGCGCAGCGGGATGGCGACTCCATCTACGCCGTCATCCGGGCCACGGCGACCAACAACGACGGGCGCTACAAGTCCGGCTACACCGCCCCCAGCGTCCAGGGCCAGGCCGCGGTCATCTCCCAGGCGCTCGCGCGCTCCGGCGTGCGGGCCCAGGACATCGGCTACGTGGAGGCCCACGGCACGGCGACGCCGCTGGGCGACCCCATTGAAGTGGCCGCGCTCCAGCGCGCCTACGGCCTGGGCGCCGAGCACCGGGGCACCATCGCCCTGGCCTCGCTCAAGAGCAACATGGGGCACATGGACACGGTGGCCGGACTGGCGGGCCTCATGAAGGTCGCGCTGTCCCTGCACCATGGCGAGGTGCCGCCCAGCCTGCACTTCGAGCGGCCCAATCCGCAGATCGACTTCGACGCCAGCCCCTTCTTCGTCAACACCACCCTGCGGCCGTGGCCGAGGACCGAGACGCCGCGACGCGCGGCCGTCAGCTCCTTCGGCATTGGCGGCACCAATGCCCACGCAGTGCTCGAGGAGTCCCCGATGGCGCACAGCGGCTCCACCACGCGCTCACACCAGGTCGTCACGTTGTCCGCTCGCTCCGCCGAAGCGCTGGACGCGGCGGCGCGGCAACTCGCCGGGCATGCCGAGGCTCACGCCGCGGAGCTGTCCCTGGCGGACGTGGCCTTCACGCATGCCGTGGGACGCAAGGCCTTCGAGTTCCGGCGCACCGTGGTGGCCCGGGACGCCGCGGACCTGGCGGCGCGGCTGCGCAAGCCGTACACGCCGGTGAAGGTGGCCGATGCCGACGTGAACCGCCGCCGAGTGGCCTTCATCTTCCCGGGCCAGGGGGCGCAGCAGGCGGGCATGGGCCGCGAGCTGTACGAAGCGGAGCCGGCCTTCCGCGCTCACGCGGATGCGTGCCTGGCGCTGCTGGAGCCCGCGCTTCGGGAGCGGGTCCGCGAGGTGCTGTTCGCCGGGCCGGGAGTGGACGCGGCGGCGGTGGCTGATACCCGTGCCGCCCTGCCCGCGCTGTTCACGGTGGAGTACTCGCTGGCCCGGATGTGGATGGACTGGGGCCTGCGGCCTTACGCCGTGCTGGGGCACAGCTTCGGTGAGTATGCCGCCGCGTGCCTGTCGGGCGTGCTGTCGCTGGAGGACGCGATGCGGCTCGCCGTGGCACGTGGCGAGCTGATGCACCGCATGCCTCCGGGCGCGATGCTCGCGGTGGCAATGCCAGAGTCGCAGGTGCTGCCGCTGCTGACGGGCCGGCTGTCGCTGGCGGCCATCAACGCACCGGATCGCTGCGTCGTCGCCGGACCCATCGCGGAGGTGGAGCGGCTTCAGGATGAGCTGCGCCGCCGTGAAGTGGGCACCGTGCGGATGCCCGCGCCGCACGCGTTCCATTCGGCGGACGTGGAGCCGCTGATGCCGGCGCTGGCGGACGTGGTGAACTCGCTCCAGCGGCATGCGCCGACGCTCCGTTACGCCTCCAGCGTCACGGGACGGTGGGCACAGGCGAACGAGCTGGCCCAGCCGGACTACTGGGCGGCGCAGATGCGCCAGCCGGTGCGCTTCACGAATGCCGTGGGGGCCCTGCTCGAAGAGGGATGCAGCCTGTTGCTGGAGGTCGGCCCGGGGCAGGACCTGACGCCGCTGGTGCGCGCCTGCCTGGGACGCGACAAGGAGCGGGTCAAGGCGGTGGCGACGCTGCGCCGTGGCGGCACGACCCCGGAGCACGCGAGCCTGATGACCGCGGTGGGCGAGCTGTGGACCCTGGGCGTCTCGGTGGACTGGAACGTCTTCTACGGCCACGAACAGCGGCTGCGCCTGCACCTGCCCACGTACCCGTTCCAGGAGAAGCGCTGCTGGGTGGAGGCTCCGGCGCGGCCGGCGCAGGCGGCCATTCCCGCGCCGACGCATGGCGCGGGGCACGCGGCTGCGCTCGCCTCGGTCGCGGCGCCGTCATCTCCTGCGAATGGGGGGCTCCACGCGTCCCCGGCGCCAGCGTCAGGGGGGCAGGTCGGTTCCGCGGCTGCGTTCCCGGCGCCTGGGAGCTTCGCGACGCCCGGCACCCCGCAGCTCTCTGCCCATGTGCCTGGAGGACAGAATGGGTCCTCGGCTCCCGTCCAGACCCACGGCAGCCTCGCGGCCCCTCAGGCCACGTCGCCGCATCAGGCCCAGGGGACGCCCGCGCCTGCTCCCACCCCAGAGCGTGAAGACTCGCCGCGAGGCGACATCGAGGAACGGCTGGCGGCGCTCTGGCGTGAGCGGCTCGGCCTGACGTTCGTGGGCCGCGACGACAACTTCCTGGAGATCGGCGGCAACTCGCTGATGGCCGCCCAGCTCCTGAACCAGGTGCGGTCCACGTTCGGGGTCCAGCTCCCCCTGGCCGCGCTGTTCGAGGCCCCCACCGTGGCGGGCATCGCCCAGCGCATCGAGCCCCTGCTGCGTCAGGCCCCGGTCGTGGAGGCCACGCGCGAGCTGCCCATCGTCCCGTTGCCTCGCGACCGGCCCCTGCCGCTGTCCTTCGTCCAGGAGCGCGTCTGGCGCCTGGAGCAGCACCTGCCGGGCCTGTCCGCGTACAACATCCCGTTCGTCTTCCGGCTGGAAGGCGTCGTGGACGCGGTCATCCTGGAGCGCGCCGTCCAGGAGATCATCCAGCGCCACGAATCCCTGCGGACGACCTACGACGTGGTGGATGGCCGCCCGGTCCAGCGCTTCCACGCGCGGATGCACGTCCCGCTGGTGCGCCTGACGCTCACCGGCACCCCCGAACAGCGCGAGGCCGAGGCGATGCAGTTGGCCCGCGAGGACGCCGCGAAGCCGTTCGATCTGGTGAAGGGCCCCGTCGTCCGGACCACGCTGCTCCAGCTCGACGAGCACGTGCACATCCTGCTGGGCAACATCCACCACATCGTCAGCGACACGCTGTCCGTCAACATCTTCATCCACGAGCTGTTCCAGTGCTACGCGGCCTTCCAGCAGGGCCGTCCAGCGCCCCTGCCGCCGCTTCCCGTGCAGTACGCGGACTTCGGCGCATGGCAGCGGCAGGTCGTCGCTGAAGGGCGTCTGCCCGAGCAGGAGCAGTGGTGGCGCAACCAGCTGGCCGCCATGCCTCGGCAACTGAACATCGCCACGGACCGTCCGCGCCCCAAGACGAGCCCGCTGACGTCGGTGCGCATGCCGGTGTCCTTCTCGGCCGCGCTGTCCCGGGAGGTGGCGGAGTTCGGAAAGCGTGAGAGCTACACTCCATACATGATGGTGCTCGCCGCCTGGCAGGCGCTGCTGCACCGCTACAGCGGGCAGACGGACATCATCGTCGGCACGCCCATTGGCAACCGCACCCGGCCGGAGCTGCTGCCGCTCATCGGCTACGTGGCGCACTCGGCCGCGTTCCGCACCAGCTTCGCGGATGACCCGACGTTCCTCGAGCTCCTGGCCCGCGTGCGGCAGGAGGTCAACGACGTCCAGTTGCGTCCGGACGTGCCCTTCGAGCACCTCGTGGAAGCCCTCGTTCCCGGCAAGGACATTGGCCGGGGACGGCTGACGGACACCATCTTCGTCTTCCACACCACCGTGGGAGGCACGGCCGCCGCGCTGGAGCTGACCGGCGTCCGTGGAACCATGGTGGAAGTGCCGGACGCCCCGGTGCAGTGGGGCGCGACGCTGTCCGACCTGTCCCTCGTGCTCGGCGATGACGCCGGTCGCATCAGCGGCGCGCTGGAGTACGCCACCGAGCTGTTCGACGAAGCCACGGCACGGCGCATCGTGGAGCACCTCCAGGTGCTGTTGGGCTCGGCGCTGGCCCGGCCCTCGGAGCGCATCTCCCGGTTGCCCCTGGCCACGGAGGAGGACCGGCGCGCCTGGCCTGCCCCCCTTCCCCGGCCCGTCTCCACGCCGATTCCCTCGCGGCTGTCCCAGCGCGCGGCCCGTCAGCCGGGAGCCACCGCCGTCATTCAGGGCTCGACGTCGTGGACCTGGAGCGACCTCGCCCAGCGTGCGCGCAACGTCGCCGCGCGGCTGCGAACGCTCGGCGTGCAACCCGGTGAGCCGGTCGCGGTCTGCCTGAAGCCGTCCCCCGCGAAGCTGGCCGTCCTCTGGGGTGTCCTGGAGGCCGGTGGCGCCGTCGTGGCCGTGGGCCCCACGGACCTGGGGCGCCTGTCGGACTTCGCGGCCCCCGGAGCCCGGGTGCCGGTGCTCGTCACGTGGCAAGGCATCATGACCGCCGCGCGGCTGGATGCGGCGCGGGTGCTCCATGTGGAGGACACGCTGGAGTCTGCCGGTGCGCTGGCGGAGCACCCGGCTCCGGCCCCGGAGGCGCTGGCGTGGCTGCTGCCCGTGGGCGCCAACCAGTCGCCGTGGGCCCTGGTGCATCAGGGGCTCACCGAGCTCTTTGACGCGCTCGACAAGCGGCTGCGGCCTGCGGAAGGCACCACGTGGGTGGCCGCCGCGGAGTCCTCGGCGGAGCGCCCGGAGCTGGAGGCCCTGTGGGCCCTGTCACGCGGGCTGACCGTGACGTTCCCCTCCGAGCAGGTGACGGCCCAGTGGGAAGTCCTCCAGGGCGGCGGTCCTCGCCAGGGCGCGATGGACCTGAGCCTCATCTACTTCGCCAACGATGAAGACTCGCTCGTGGGTCCGAAGTACGAGCTGTTGGTCGAGGGCGCGAAGTACGCGGACGCCAACGGCTTCTCCGCGGTGTGGACGCCGGAGCGGCACTTCCACTCGTTCGGCGGCCTCTATCCCCAGCCCGCGGTGGTGGCGGGCGCGCTGGCCACCATCACCCGCAACCTGAGTCTGCGCTCGGGCAGCGTCGTCCTCCCGCTGCATGACCCGCTGCTGGTCGCCGAGCAGTGGTCCGTGGTGGACAACCTCTCCGGAGGCCGCGCGGGTCTGTCGATTGCGACGGGCTGGCACGTGGCGGACTTCACCTTCGCCCCGCAGAACTTCGAGGATCGCCGCAACGTCCTGCTGCGGAACCTGGAGACGGTGCGCGCCCTCTGGCGAGGCGAGAAGCTCCGCCGTCCGGGTGGCGGCGGCGTCACGGTGGAAGTCGGCCTGCGGCCCAAGCCCGTCCAGAAGGACCTGCCGGTGTGGCTCACGGCTGCCGGCAGTCCGGAGACGTTCCGCCTGGCCGGCGAAGTGGGCGCTGGCGTGCTCACCGGTCTGCTCACGCAGTCACTGGAGGAGCTGAAGCAGAAGGTGGGGCTCTACCGCGAAGCGTGGCGCCGCAACGGGCATCCGGGCCGTGGCCACGTCGCGTTGATGCTGCACGCGTTCATCGGCGATGACGAACAGGAGGTGCTGCGCACGGTCCGCAAGCCGCTGCTGAGCTACTTCCGGAGTTCGGCGGAGATCACCGCCACACTGCTGGCCGCGCAGGGTTACCAGGGCGAAATCGACAAGGTGTCCGAGGAGGACGTGAATGCCCTGCTCGAACACACCTTCGAGCACCACGCGAAGGGCACCGGCCTCATCGGCACGGTGGAGAGCGGCGTGCAGCGCCTGCTCCACGTCCGGGAAGCCGACGTGGACGAGGTGGCCTGCCTCATCGACTTCGGCCTGGACACGCCGGTGGTGCTGGAGGGCCTGCGCCGGTTGACCGTGATTCGCGAGCGCCTGGAGCAGGACGCCTCGCAGCGGAAGGTCCAGCGGCAGGCGGAGGGCACGTTGGCGGTGGACGAACTGCTGGCGCTGGCCCGGCAGTCAGGCGCCGTCCTCCTGCATGCCTCGGCGCGGCTGGCGCGCACGCTGGTGGAGCTGCCGCAGGCCCGCGAAGCGCTGGAGCCCGTGGGGGCGCTCGTCCTGGACGGTGCCTCCACGGAGCTGGCCCTGTCGCTGCACCGGAACCTGGGAACGGAGGTGCTGCTCGCCGGTGCCGCTGGCGAGGGGGGCCTGCTGCCACGGCCTCCGACGGAACGTGTCCCCGAAGGGCTCCAGTCCTGGGTGCTGGACGCGACCGGATTGCCGGTGCCCCCCGGTGTCGTCGGTGAGCTGGCCTTGGAAGGCGCAGGTCTTCCCTGGGACCTGTGGCGCGCCAATGAGCAGGAGCGCCGCCGTTTCGTGCAGCACCCGTCGAGCAGTGAGGCCCGTCTCTTCCGGACCGGGCGGCACGCGCGGCTCCGCGTGGACGGCCACGTGGAGCACGTCACCCTCCCCGCCGCGCCCAAGGTACAGGCCCCCGCGCCGAAGCCCCAGCCGAAGGCGCCCGCACCGGCTCCGACGCAGCAGCCTGAGCCCTCCGCGATTCCCCGCGTGTCCCGGACGCGGCCACTGCCCCTGTCCTTCGCGCAGCAGCGGCTCTGGTACCTCCAGCAGCTGGACCCGGGCAGCACGGCGTACAACAACGGCTCCAACTTCCGTCTCACCGGTCCGCTGAACGTCGAGGCGCTCCAGGCCGCGCTCAATGAAGTGGTGAAGCGGCACGAGGTCCTCCGCACCACGTACCAACTGACGGAAGACGGCGCGGTGCAGATCATCCACGCGGAGGGTTCGCTACCGGCGCTGGTGGAGGACGTCCCCGGCGACTCGGCGGAAGCGCGCGAAGCGGAGATGCTACGGCGGTGCGCGGCGCTCGCCGCGCTTCCCTTCGATCTCGAGAAGGGCCCGGTGGCGCGCGCGTTGCTGCTCCGGATGGGGCCGGAAGACCACGTCCTGAGCCTGATGCAGCACCACGTCATCTCCGACGCGTGGTGCACCCTGGTGCTGGGGCGCGAGCTGTCGGTGCTCTACTCCTGCTTCAGCGCGGGAATCCCCTCTCCGCTTCCGCCACTGGAGGTGCAGTACGCGGACTACGCGGTGTGGCAGCGCCGGTGGCTGGAAGGCGCGGTGATGGAGGGGCAGCTCCGGTGGTGGAAGGAGCAGCTGACGGGTGTCCCGGCGCTCGAACTGCCCACGGATCGGCCTCGGCCCGCGGTGCAGTCCTACGCGGGTGGCAGCTACCGTTTCGAGCTGCCGCCCGAGGTCACCCAACCGCTGCTCGCCTTGGGGCGGCGCGAGGGCGCTACTTCGTTCATGGCGCTCATGGCGCTGTTCCAGGCACTGCTGGGACGCACTTCGGGTCAGGAGGACTTCGCGGTGGGCATTCCCACGGCCGGCCGCTCCCGCCCGGAGGTGGAGGGGCTGCTGGGCTGCTTCGTGAACACGCTGGCGCTGCGCGCGCGGCTGGAGGGCGCCCCGTCGTTCCGAGAACTGCTTGGCCGCGTGAAGCGGCATTCGCTGGACGCGTTCGCGAACCAGGACGCGCCCTTCGAGCGCGTCATCGAAGCGCTCCAGTTGCCGCGTGACCAGAGCCGCACGCCCGTGTTCCAGGCCGTCCTCAACGTGATCAACACGCCCACCGTGGACGTGTCGTATCAGGCGTTGAAGCTGAGCGAACTCGGCCTCTATCCAGACACCTCCAAGTTCGACCTGAGCCTGGAAGTCGTCGAGCGGCAGAACACCCTGTACTGCCGCTTCGAGTACGCAACGGGCCTCTTCGATGGTGTCACCCTGGAGCGGCTCGCGGGCCATCTGACCGAGCTCGCCCGGGTGGTCGTCGCCACGCCGGACCTGCCGCTGCAACGTGTCGCCATCCTCTCGGAGGACGAGCGCCGCCAGGTACTGAAGGGCTTCCAGGGACGTGAGATGGCGCCCGCTTCGGAAGCGACCATCCACGCGCTGATGGAGGCGCAGGTGGCGCGCACGCCGGACGCGGTGGCGGTGGCGTTCGAGTCGGAGCGGCTGACGTACCGGGAGCTGGACGCGAAGGCCAACCAGCTGGCGCACCACCTGCGTGGCTTGGGGGTGGCACCAGAGTCGCTGGTGGGCGTGTGCCTGGAGCGCTCGGTGGACATGGTGGTGGCGCTCCTGGGCGTGCTGAAGGCGGGCGCGGCCTACGTGCCGGTGGACCCGGCGTACCCGAAGGAGCGGCTGGGGTGGATGCTGGAGGACACTGGTGCGTCGGTGCTGCTGACGCACGAGAAGTGGAAGTCGGTGCTTCCGCCCAGCGCCGCGCGAGTGGTGTGCCTGGACAGCGCAGCGGGAGAAGTGGCGAAGCAGCCGGTGACGAAGCCGGTGGTGCGAGTGGGCCCGGAGTCACTGGCGTACGTCATCTTCACCTCAGGAAGCACGGGGCGTCCGAAGGGGGCGATGAATGCGCACGGGGGCGTCGTCAACCGGCTGAAGTGGATGCAGGAGGAGTACGGGCTTAACGGCACGGACGTGGTGCTGCAGAAGACGCCCTTCAGCTTCGACGTGTCGGTGTGGGAGTTCTTCTGGCCGCTGCTGGCGGGGGCGAAGCTGGTGGTGGCGCGGCCTGGGGGCCACCAGGAGCCGGCGTACCTGGTGAAGCTGATGAAGGCGGAGGGCGTGACGACGGTGCACTTCGTGCCGTCCATGCTGCGCGCCTTCGTGGAGGAGCCCGGGCTGGAGGGGCTGGGAAGCCTGCGGCGGGTGGTGTGCAGCGGCGAGGCGTTGAGCGCGGAGCTGGTGAAGAAGGCGTACGCGCGGCTGCCCGCGTCAGTGGGGGTGCACAACCTCTACGGCCCGACAGAGGCAGCGGTGGACGTCACGTACTGGCCCTGCCCTCGTGGCGAGGACTTCCACCGCGTCCCGATTGGCCGCCCTGTAGCCAATACGGTGCTGTACGTGCTGGACACGCACGGGCAGCCGGTGCCGGTGGGAATCCCGGGCGAGCTGCACATTGGCGGCGTGCAGGTGGGACGTGGGTACTGGCAGCGGCCGCAGTTGACGGCAGAGCGCTTCATTCCGGATGCCTTCAGCGGTATTCCCGGCGCGCGCCTGTACCGCACCGGAGACGTGGCGCGGTGGTTGCCGGACGGCACGCTGGAGTACCTGGGCCGAGCCGACTTCCAGGTGAAGCTGCGCGGCTTCCGCATCGAGCTGGGTGAAGTCGAGACCGCGCTGCGCACGCATCCCGGCGTGCGCGACGCCGTTGCCGTGGTGCGTGAGGAGACGCGAGGGGATGCCCGCCTCGTGGCCTACATCACGGGTGACTCGGCGCCGCTGGAGGCCGAGACGCTGCGAGCGCACCTGCTGAAGCAGCTCCCCCAGCACATGGTGCCGTCGACCTTCGTTCACCTGGGCGTCCTGCCGCTGACGCCCAGCGGAAAGGTGGACCGCAAGGCCCTGCCCGCCCCCGAGGCGCCCACCGTCCAGCGGGGCCTCTACGTCGCACCGCGCACGCCGACGGAGGAGTCCCTGGCCGAGCTCTTCGCCCAGGTGCTCAGCGTCGGCCGGGTCGGCATCCACGATGGGTTCTTCGAGCTGGGAGGCCACTCGTTGCTGGCCACCCAGGTGGTGGTGCGCGTGCGGACGCGCTTCGGCATCGAGCTCCCGCTGCGCGCCTTCTTCGAGTCCCCCACGGTCGCCGGACTCGCGGCGTACCTGGACGGCCAGAAGAACGCGCCCACGCAGTCCGACGCCGGGGTGCCGGCACTGACCCACGCGGACCGGCGCGCCTCGCTGCCACTGTCCTTCTCCCAGCAGCGGCTCTGGGTCATCAGCCAGTGGAGCGAAACGGGCAGCAGTGCCTACAACCACCCGCTGGCGCTCCAGCTCACGGGTGCGCTGAACCTGCCCGCGCTCCAGCGAAGCTTCGACACGCTGGTTGCCCGCCACGAGGTGCTGCGGACGACGTTCCGCATGGAAGGCGACTCACCCGTCCAGGTCATCCACCCGCCCTCTCAGGTTCCCATCCAGGTCTTGGACTTGTCGGGTGAGGCCGTCGCCCATCTTCGTGAGGCGGAGACGCTGCGACGGGTCCAGGAAGAGGTCCAACGCCCCTTCGACCTGGCGAATGGCCCGGTGGTCCGCGGCATCCTGTTGAAGCAGTCCGCGACGGAGCACGTGCTGGTGCTCAACATGCACCACATCGTCACCGACGGCTGGTCCAACGGCGTGATGGTCCGGGAGATGGCGGCGATCTACGGCGCCTTCCGGCAGGGGCAGCCGTCTCCCCTGCCCCCGCTCCCGTTCCAGTACGCGGACTTCGCGGCGTGGCAGCGCAAGTGGCTCCAGGGCCCGGTCCTGGAAGCGCAGCTCGACTACTGGCGCGGGATGCTCGCGGACGCGCCGCCGTACCTGGAGCTCCCCACCGACAAGCCGAGGCCGGAGCAGCCGTCCTTCCAGGGCGACAACACGCCCATCCAATTGCCGGCGGCCCTGAGCGACGCCGTGGACGCGCTCGCGCTGAAGGAGCGGGCAACGCCCTTCATGGTGTTGCTCTCTGCCTTCCAGGTGCTGCTGAACCGGTACTCCGGGCAGGATGACGTGCTGGTGGGCTCGCCCATCGCCGGCCGTCGCCACGCGCAGACGGAGGGGCTCATCGGCTTCTTCGTGAACACGCTGGTGCTGCGCGCTCGCTTCGGTCAGGACCCGACCTTCCGGGAGCTGCTGGCCCAGGTGCGTGACACCACGCTGGGGGCCTACGAGCACCAGGACCTCCCCGTCGAGCGGCTGGTGGAGGACCTCCAGCCCGCACGTGAGGAGGGCCGCACGCCGCTATTCCAGGTGATGTTCGCCCTCCAGAACACGCCGGTTCCCGAGCTGACGCTCCCGGAGCTGTCCCTCCGGGGCTTCGAGTCGAAGCACACGGTCAGCCGCTTCGAGCTGGAGCTGGTCCTGTCCCGGGCGACGGAGGGCTACCAGGGCGGGCTCGTCTACAGCACCGACCTGTTCGAGTCCGCCACGGCGGAGCGACTGGTGGCGCACCTCCAGGTCCTGCTGGAAGAAGCCGTGACGTCGCCGGACACCCCTGTCTCCGCGCTGCCGCTCGAAAGGGAGGAGGCGCCGCAGCCGGACGACGCAGCGGACATGGCCCGCGAGGCCACCTTCCACCTGCGCGTCGAGGAGCAGGCGGCTCGGACGCCCGATGCTCCCGCCGTATCGCTGGAGTCCCAGGTCCTCACGTACGGCCAGCTCAATGCGAAGGCGAACCAGCTCGCCGTGCAGTTGCGCACGCTGGGCGTGGGCCCGGAGGTCCGCGTGGGCCTGTGCCTGGAGCGCACGCCCGATGCCATCGTCGCGGTGCTGGCGGTGCTCAAGGCCGGTGGGGTCTTCGTCCCCATCGATCCGGCTGCACCGGCGCAGCGCAAGTCCTTCGTCCTGAAGGACAGCAACGCGTCCGTGCTGCTCACCCTCCAGCACCTGGCCGATGCCTGGAAGCCCCAGGTCCGGCACCTGCTGTGTCTGGATACCGAGGCCTCGAAGCTGGCGTCACTCCCGACGCGGAACGTCGTGGTGAACGTCCTCGGGGAGAACCTCGCGTACGTCATCTACACGTCTGGCTCCACGGGCACGCCCAAGGGCGTCATGGTGCAGCACCGCTCGTTGCTCGCCATGCACGCGGGAACGACCGAGGCGTTCCAGGCAACGGGAGCCACCCGCCAGCGCGTCAGCCTCAACGCCCCGTTCCACTTCGATGGGGCTTTGGAGCCGCTGGCCCATCTGGCGGACGGACACTGCCTCTGCCTGGTGCCCGAGGAGACGCGGAAGGATCCGGAGGCGATGCTGGCGTGGGTGGGGCAGCAGCGCGTGGACGTGCTGGACTGCACGCCCGCGCAGCTCACGCTCTTGCTCCAGGCTGGGCTGCTGGAGCAGGCGCATGTGCCCTCGCGAATCGTGTGCGCGGGAGAAGCGATGGCCCCGTCGCTCTGGAAGCAGCTCGCCAGCACGGAGCGCACCACGGCGTTCAACGCCTATGGCCCCACGGAGAGCACCGTCTGCGCCACCACGGCGAGCGTCCGGAACAGCACCGCCCCCGTGCCCGTCATCGGGCGGCCCATCCAGGGCACGCGGGCCTACGTGCTGGATGCGCGGCAGCGGGTAGCCCCGGCGGGCATCGCGGGTGAGCTCTACCTGTCGGGAGACGGCCTGGCCCGTGGGTACCAGGGACAGCCGCAGTTGACCGCGGAGCGCTTCATCCCCGACGCCTTCAGTGGAACGCCGGGCGCCCGCCTCTACCGCACGGGGGACAAGGCGCGGTGGCGGCATGACGGCACGCTGGAGTACCTGGGCCGGCTCGACTTCCAGGTGAAGCTGCGCGGCTTCCGCATCGAGCTGGGTGAAATCGAAGCCGTGCTGCGGACCCATGACCAGGTGCAGGAAGCCGTGGTGCTGGTCCGTGAGGACGTGCCCGGCGACAAGCGGCTCGTGGCCTACGTCGTCGTCGTGGTGACTCCCGAGGCCCCGGTGACCGCGGAGATGTTGCGTCAGCACGCCCAGGAGCGGCTGCCGGAGTACATGGTGCCGTCCGCCTTCGTGCTGATGGGCACCCTGCCCCTCACCCCCACCGGCAAGGTGGATCGGAAGGCCCTGCCCGTCCCGGACGTCTCGAACCTGGCAGTCAAACGCGATGTCGAGCCGCCCGCGACGCCCCTCGAGGCTCAACTGGCGGAGGTCTGGAAGGAGCTGCTGCGTGTCCCCAGCGTGGGCCGGCGCGACAGCTTCTTCGAGCTGGGCGGCCACTCCCTGCTGGCCACCCAGTTGGTGGCGCGCATCCGCGCCACCTTCGACGTGGACCTGAACCTGCGTACGTTCTTCGCGGCGCCCACCGTGGCCGCGCTCGCCGAGCGCCTGTCCTCCGCCTCATCCGGTCCCCGGCTTCCCGCCCTGACGCGAGCCCGGGGGGACGGAGCACTGCCGCTCTCTTTCGCCCAACAGCGGCTCTGGTTCCTGGATCAGCTCCAGCCGGGGAACGCGTCCTACAACATGCCGACGGCGCTGCGCCTGTCGGGTGCGTTGGACGTGGCCGCCTTGCAGCGCGCCGTGGACGAAATCGTCCGTCGACATGAATCACTCCGCACCACCTTCCAGACCGAGGACGGCGCGCCTCGCCAGGTCATCCACGCGCCGCACCCCGTGGCGGTGGACCGGGTGGACCTCTCGGGCATCCAAGACGAGGCGCACCGGGAAGCGGAGGCGCTGAAGCGCGTCACCGCCGATGCCCGGCGTCCCTTCGACCTGACCCAGGGCCCCCTGCTGCGCGTCACCCTGTTGAAGCTGGCGCCGTCCGAGCACGTGTTGCTGCTGTGCATGCACCACATCATCTCGGATGGCTGGTCCATGGGCGTGCTGGTCCGCGAGGTGACCTCGCTCTACGGCGCCTTCCTTGCTGGTCAGCCCGCGTCCCTGCCCGAGCTTCCGGTGCAGTACGCCGATTACGCGATGTGGCAGCGGGGGTGGCTCCAGGGCGACGCGCTGAACCAGCAGTTCGGCTTCTGGAAGGAGCAGCTCGCGGGCGCACCGCACGCACTGGAGCTTCCGACCGACAAGCCGCGCCCAGCGTTCCTCAGCACCCGGGGCGCATCGGTGCCCGTGCAGCTCTCCCTGGCGCACAGCCAGGGCGTGGAGGCGCTGGCGCAGCGCGAGGGTGTCACGCCCTTCATGGTGCTGCTCGCGGCGTACCACATGCTGCTGAACCGGTACTCGGGGCAGGATGACGTGTTGGTGGGCTCGCCCATCGCGGGTCGACACCATGCGCAGACGGAGAGCCTCATCGGCTTCTTCGTGAACACGCTGGTGCTGCGCGCGCGCTTCGGCCGCGAGCTGACCTTCCGCCAGCTCCTGGCGCAGGTGCGCGACACCACGCTGGGGGCCTACGAGTATCAGGACCTCCCGGTTGAGCGACTGGTGGAGGAACTCCAGGTGGAGCGGGACCCGAGCCGCACCCCGCTCTTCCAGACGCTGTTCACCCTGCAGAACGCGCCCATCCCCGAGCTCGTGTTGCCGGGCCTGACGGTGCGTCCGGCGGACGGTGAGGACACGGGCGTGGCGCTGTTCGAGCTGAGCCTGGACCTGTTCCGTGGCGCGGACGGCTTCAGCGGGACGCTCAACTACAGCACCGACTTGTATGAAGAGGCCACCGCCCAGCGGCTGGCCTCGCACTACCAACGGCTCCTGGAAGGCGTCCTGGCCCGGCCGGACGAGCGTGTCGCCGCGCTGCCGATGATGCTTCCCGAGGAGCGTCAGGCCTTGCTCGAAGCCGCGAGCGGCGCTCGGGAGCCACTTCCGAAGGACGCGCACATCCACGCGCTCTTCGAGGCGCAGGTGGCTCGCACGCCCGACGCGCTGGCCGTGGTGGCGGGCGCTGAGTCCGTGACGTACCGGGAGCTGGATGCACGAGCGAATGCGCTCGCCCTCCGCCTGCGCGAGGCGGGCGTGGGACTGGAGCATCGCGTCGCGGTGTGCGTGGAGCGCTCGGTGGAGCTGCTGGTCGCGCTACTGGGGGTGCTCAAGGCGGGCGGGGCGTACGTGCCGCTGGACTCGGAGTATCCGGCGGAGCGCCTGCGCTTCATGTTGGAGGACAGCGGCGCCCGGGTCATCGTGGCCCGTGCGGCGTTCCGCGAGCGTCTGGGGGCAGCGGAGGGCTGCGTCTGGCTGGACGCGGAGGTGCCTCCCTCCTCCGGCGTGCCCCAGGCCCCCGCTGTCCTGGTGCCCCCCGAGGCTTCCGCGTACGTGCTCTACACGTCCGGCTCCACGGGCCGGCCCAAGGGCGTGGTCGTCCAGCACCAGTCGCTGGTGAACTTCACCCGCGCGGCGTGGACGTCCTTTCCGGTGGCGCCAGGAGACCGGGTGCTCCAGTTCGCCTCCATCAGTTGGGACACCAGCGCGGAGGAGATCTACCCGTGCCTCACGAGCGGCGGGACGTTGGTCCTCCGGACCCCGGACATGCTCGATGAGCCCGGTGCGTTCCTGGCGAAGTGTGAAGCGGCGGGCGTGACGCAGCTCAACCTGCCCACGGCCTTTTGGCATGACGTGACGGCGAGCCTCGATGCGGGCACCGCCCGTCTCCCCCCAGGGCTGAAGTGGGTGGTGATTGGCGGCGAACGCGTGGCGCCGGAGCGGGTGGCCCAGTGGCAGCGGAGCGTCGGGGCCGAGCTGCCCCTGCTGAACACGTACGGGCTCACCGAGGTGACGGCGGTGGCCACGTCCGTGAACCTGTCAGCGGCCGGAGTCCTGGCCTCCCCGGGCGCCGAGCGAGAGGTGCCCATTGGCCGGGCGCTGACGAACGTGCGGATGTACGTGCTGGACCGCGAGCTGGAGCCTGTCCCCCCGGGCGTGCCCGGAGAGCTGTTCATCGGCGGCCGGGGTGTGGCCCGAGGCTACCTGGGCCGGCCGGAGCTGACGGCGGAGCGCTTCGTGCCTTCGCCCTTCGTGGACAGCGAGCGGCTGTACCGGACCGGAGACCTGGCGCGGTGGCGCCGGGACGGGAACCTGGAGTACCTGGGCCGCGGCGACACCCAGGTGAAGGTCCGCGGCGTCCGCATCGAGCCTGGAGAGATTGAGGCCGCCCTCCGCGCGCATCCCACGGTCCACGACGCCGTGGTGCACGTCCGCGAAGACGTCGCTGGCGACAAGCGACTGGTGGCGTACGTCGTGCCGTCGTCCGCGCCTGAAGCGGGCCAGGTCGAGGCGTCCGCCCTCCGGGAACACCTGCGCCGGAACCTCCCCGAGTACATGGTGCCCGCCGCCTTCGTGTCACTGGCCGCCCTGCCCCTGACGCCCAGCGGAAAGGTGGACCGGAAGGCCCTCCCCGCGCCGGAGGCCTCGCAGCTGGCCCTCAAGCGCGACAGCATGCCCCCCGCGACGCTCATGGAGGCCCGGCTGGCGGAGGTCTGGCAGGAGCTGCTGCGAGTCCCCACGGTGGGACGCCACGACAACTTCTTCGAGCTGGGAGGCCACTCCCTGTTGGCCACACGTGTGGTCGCCCGCGTCCGCGCCGACTTCAACGTGGAGCTGAGCCTGCGCGCGTTCTTCGAGGCCCCCACCGTGGCGGCCCTCGCCGAACGCCTGGGCTCCGCCACGCCCGGCCCCCGGCTGCCACCGCTCACCCGGGCCCGGCGTGACGGGCCGGCGCCGTTGTCCTTCGCCCAGCAGCGCCTGTGGTTCCTGGATCAGCTCCAGCCGGGCAACGCCTCCTACAACATGCCGTCCGCGCTGCGCCTGTCGGGGACGCTGGACGTCGACGCCTTGCAGCGCGCCGCGAATGCCCTGGTGGAGCGGCACGAATCACTCCGCACCACGTTCCAGGCCCAGGGCGGCGAGCCTCGCCAGGTCATCCACCCACCGCGAGCGCTGCCGCTGAAGGTGGTGGACCTCTCGGGGATTCAGGGGCGGGCGTACCGGGAATCCGAGGCGTTGAAGCTCGCCACCCATGACGCACAGCAGCCGTTCGACCTGTCCACGGGCCCCCTGCTGCGCGTCACCCTGCTGACGCTGACCCCCACCGAACACGTGCTGGTGCTGTGCATGCACCACATCATCTCGGACGGCTGGTCCATGGGCGTTCTCGTCCGGGAAGTGGCCGCGTTCTATGACGCCTTCCTTCGCGGACAGCCCGCGTCCCTGCCCGAGCTCCCCGTGCAGTTCGCCGACTACGCGGTGTGGCAGCGCGGATGGATGCAGGGCGAGACGCTGAAGCAGCACTTGGGCTGGTGGAAGGAGCAGCTCGCGGGTGCACCGCACGCGCTCGACGTGCCCACGGACAAGCCGCGACCCGCGGTGGTGACGCACCAAGGCGCCGGCGTGCACGTCCAGCTTCCGTTCGCGCTCAGTCAGGCGTTGGACGCGTTGGCCCAGAAGGAAGGCGTCACGCCGTTCATGTTGTTGCTCGCGGCCTTCCAGGCGCTGTTGTGCCGGCACTCGGGACAGGACGACGTGCTGGTGGGCTCCCCCATCGCCGGGCGCCGTCAGGCCGAGTCCGAGCCACTCATCGGCTTCTTCGTCAACACGCTGGTCCTGCGCGCCCGAATCTCCCCGGAGACGACCTTCCGCCAGTTGTTGGCGCAAGTGCGCGACACCACCCTGGGCGCATTCGAACACCAGGACGTCCCCTTCGAGCGGCTGGTGGAGGAACTCCAGCCCTCGCGAGACCTGAGCCGCACGCCGCTGTTCCAGGCCATCTTCGCCCTGCAGAACGCGCCGGGCTCCGAGCTGGCCCTCCAGGAGCTCTCCCTCCGAGAGCTGGAGCCGACGCATGGTGTCAGCCGGTTCGAGCTGGAGCTGGCGCTGGCCCGCCTCCCGGAGGGCTACCAGGGCGCGCTCATCTACAGCACCGAGCTGTTCGAGCCCGCCACGGCGGAGCAACTGGTGGAGCATCTCCGGCTGCTGCTGGAAGGCGCCGTGGCGTCACCGGATGACCCCGTGTCCACCCTTCCCCTCCACACGGAGGCGGAGCAGCACCAGTTGATGGTGGACTGGAACAGCACCACCTCCAGCGTCCAGCGCGTTGGCATCTTCCACACGCGCTTCGAGCAGCAGGTGGGACGCACGCCCAACGCGCCCGCCGTGGCGCTGGATGAGCAGGTGCTGTCCTTCAGCCAGCTCAACGCGAAGGCGAACCAGCTCGCCGCGCACCTGCGCACGCTGGGCGTGGGCCCGGAGGTCCGCGTGGCCCTGTGCCTGGAGCGCACGCTGGAAGCCATCATCAGCCTGCTGGCGGTACTGAAGGCCGGAGGCGCCTTCGTTCCCATCGACCCGATGGCGCCCTCGCAGCGCCGCTCCTTCATGCTGGAGGACAGCGGGGCCACCGTGCTGCTCACCGTCCAGCACCTGGCCGAAGCCTGGCAGCCCCAAGTCCGGCATCTGCTGTGCCTGGACACCGAGGCCGCGAAGCTGGCGTCACTGCCCACGTACAACGTCCCCGCGAACGTGCGCGGAGAGAACCTCGCGTACATCATCTACACCTCCGGCTCCACGGGCACGCCCAAGGGCGTCATGGTGCAGCACCGCTCGCTGCCGTGGTTGCTCCAGGGAATGACGGAGTCGCTGGAGATGGCCGAGCCCGCCGGGCAGCGCCTCAGTCTCAACGCGCCGCTCTACTTCGACGGCACTGTCGAGCGGCTCATGCACCTCGCGGAGGGACACTGCCTGTGTCTGGTGCCAGAGGCCACGCGGAAGGACCCGGACGCGATGGTGGCGTGGCTGGAGCAGCAGCGCGTCGACATGCTGGATTGCACCCCCGCGCAGCTGGCACTCCTGCTCCAGGCCGGGCTCCTCGAGCGAAGCCACGTCCCCGCCAGGATTTTCTGCGGAGGCGAGGCCATGTCGCCCATGCTCTGGAATCGGCTGGCCAGCACGGAGCGCACGACGGCCTTCAACGTCTACGGCCCGACCGAGAGCACGGTGTGCGCCACCTCCGCGCGCGTTCAGGGCAACCCGAGTCCCGTCCCCGTCATCGGCCGTCCCATCGTGGGAACGCGGGTGTACGTGTTGGACTCGCGCCAGCAACTGGCTCCGCTGGGAACCGCGGGCGAGCTGTGCATCGCGGGAGAAGGTGTGGCCCGGGGCTATTTTGGCAGGCCGGGACTGACGGCGGAGCGCTTCATCCCGGACGCTTTCAGTGGACAGCCGGGGGCCCGCCTCTACCGCACGGGAGACAAGGCCCGGTGGCGGCATGACGGCACGCTGGAATACCTGGGGCGGCTTGACTTCCAGGTGAAGGTGCGGGGCTTCCGCATCGAGCTGGGCGAAATCGAGGCCGCCCTGCGCACCCACGGCCAGGTCCAGGACGCCGTGGTGCTGGCGCGCGAGGACGTGCCGGGCGACAAGCGGCTCGTGGCCTACGTCGTGGGCGACTCCGTCACGGCCGAGTCGCTGCGCCAGCACCTCCTGCAGCGACTGCCGGAGTACATGGTGCCTTCGGTCTTCGTGCCACTGGCCGCCCTGCCGCTGACGTCCACCGGCAAGGTGGACCGCAACGCGCTGCCGGCACCGGACGCATCTCAGCTCGCGCTCACGCGCGACGTCGAGCCGCCCGCGACGCCCACGGAGGAGCGGCTGGCGGAAATCTGGAAGGAGCTGCTGCGAATCCCCACCGTGGGCCGGCATGACAACTTCTTCGAGCTGGGCGGCCACTCCCTGCTGGCCACCCAGGTCGTGGCCCGCATCCGCGACGCCTTCGATGTCGAGCTGAACCTGCGCGCGTTCTTCGCGGCCCCCACCGTGGCGACGCTCGCCGAGCGGCTGGCCTCCACGACGCCCAGCCTCCGGCTCCCGCCCCTGACGCGCGCCGGGAGGGACGGAGCACTGCCGCTCTCCTTTGCGCAGCAGCGGCTGTGGTTCCTGGATCAGCTCAATCCGGGCGACGTGTCCTACAACATGCCGTCCGCGCTGCGGCTGTCGGGGACACTCGACGTCGAAGCCCTGCGGCGAGCCGTGAGTGCCATGGTGGAGCGGCACGAAGCGCTCCGCACCACGTTCCAGTCGGTGGCTGGCGAGCCCCGGCAGGTCATCCACCCTCCGCACGCCACGGTGGTGGAGGTGGTGGACCTCTCGGAGATCCAGGACCGGGCGCAGCGCGAAGCGGAGGCGATGAAGCGCGCCACCCGGGATGCCAGAGAGCCGTTCAATCTCTCCACGGGGCCCTTGCTGCGCGCCACGCTGCTGAAGCTGGAGCCGTCCGAGCACGTCCTGTTGCTGTGTCTGCACCACATCGTCTCGGACGGCTGGTCCATGGGCGTGCTGGTGCGTGAGGTGACGACGTTCTACGAGGCCTTCCACAACGGGCACCCCGCGGCCCTGCCCGAGCTTCCGGTGCAGTACGCCGACTACGCGGTCTGGCAGCGCGGGTGGATGCAGGGTGAGACGCTGAAGGAGCAGCTCGGCTGGTGGAAGTCGCAGCTGGCCGGTGCACCCCATGCGCTGGAATTGCACACCGACAAGCCCCGGCCCGCGGTGCTGCGTCACCACGGCGCGGCGGTGCCGGTGCAGCTGCCCCAGGAGCTCGCGCTGATGCTGGATGCGCTGGCGCAGCGTGAAGGCGTCACGCCGTTCATGCTGCTGCTCGCGGCCTTCCAGTCGGTCCTGGCCCGTCATGCCGGGCAGGACGATGTGTTGGTCGGATCGCCCATCGCCGGCCGGCGCCACGCGGAGACCGAGCCGCTCATCGGCTTCTTCGTGAACACGCTGGTGCTGCGCGCCCGCCTCACGCCGGCGATGACCTTCCGTCAGTTGCTGGCGCAAGTCCGTGACACCACGCTGGGCGCGTATGAGCATCAGGACGTGCCCTTCGAGCGGTTGGTGGAGGAACTCCAGCCCTCGCGAGACCTGAGCCGCACGCCGCTGTTCCAGGTGATGTTCGCGTTGCAGAACACCCAGGTCCCCGAGCTGACCTTGCCCCAGCTGTCGGTCCGTCCCGCGGACGCCGACGACTCGGGGGTGACGCTGTTCGAGCTGAGCCTGGACCTGGCGCGTGCCCAGGATGGCTACGAGGGCGCGCTCGTCTACAGCACTGAGTTGTTCGAGCGCGCCACGGCGGAACGGCTGGCCACCCATCTCCGGCTGCTGCTGGAGCGTGCCGTGGCCGCGCCGGACCTGGCCCTCGCCACCCTGTCCCTCCACACCGAGACGGAGGAGCAGCAGTTGATGGTGGACTGGCACGACCTCGCTCCAGACCGCGAGCGGGGTGCGCTCTTCCACACGCGCTTCGAGCAGCAATCCGCGCTCACGCCCGATGCACCCGCCGTGACACTGGGGGCGCAGGTGCTGTCGTTCGCCCAGCTCGACGCGAGGGCCAACCAGCTCGCCTCATCCCTGCGCTCGCTGGGCGTGGGCCCCGAGGTCCGCGTGGGCTTGTGCCTGGAGCGCACGCCGGACGCCATCGTCGCGGTGTTGGCGGTGCTCAAGGCGGGGGGCGCCTTCGTGCCCATCGACCCGTCAGCGCCGGCACAGCGCAAGTCCTTCGTCCTGAAGGACAGCGACGCGTCCATCCTGCTCACCGTCCAAGCGCTGGCGGACGCCTGGAAGCCGCAGGTCCGGCATCTGTTGTGCCTGGACACCGGGGCGCCGAACCTGGCGTCACGGCCCACGGATGACGTCGCGGTGGAGGTCCGCGGAGAGAACCTCGCATACGTCATCTACACGTCCGGCTCCACGGGCACGCCCAAGGGCGTCATGGTGCAGCACCACTCGCTGGCTTCGCTGCACGTGGCCTCGAACCTCGCGTTCCACCTGGGGCAGGCGCCGGGGCAGCGGTTCAGCCTCAACGCGCCGCTCTACTTCGACGTCAGCATGGACCAGCTCGTCCATCTGGCGGACGGGCACTGCCTGTGCCTGCTGCCCGACGACACACGGAGGGATCCGGAGGCGATGCTGGCGTGGCTGGAGCAACAGCGCGTGGACGTCCTGGACTGCACGCCCGCGCAACTGACGCTTCTGCTCCAGGCCGGGCTGCTGGAGCGTGCCCACGTCCCGGCGCGGATTCTGTGCGCGGGTGAATCCATGGACCCGTCGCTCTGGAGCCGCCTGGCGAGCACGGAGCGCACGACAGCGTTCAACGCCTACGGCCCCACCGAGAGCACCGTGTACGCCACCTATGCGCGCGTGCAGCACAGCCCGAGTCCGGTCCCTGTCATCGGCAAGCCGCTCGCGGGGACTCGGGCGTACGTGCTGGATGCGCGGCAGCAACTGGCCCCCCTGGGCACCGCGGGCGAGCTCTATCTGGCGGGGGATGGCCTGGCCCGAGGCTACCTGGGCCAGCCGGGCCTCACCGCGGAGCGCTTCGTCCCCCACCCGTTCGCGTCCACGCCGGGCGAGCGGCTCTATCGCACGGGCGACAAGGCCCGCTGGCGGCATGACGGCACGCTGGAGTACCTGGGGCGGCTCGACTTCCAGGTGAAGCTGCGCGGCTTCCGCATCGAGCTGGGCGAAATCGAAGCGGCCCTCCGTGCACACGAAGCGGTCCAGGACGCCGTGGTGCTGGCGCGCGAGGACGTGCCCGGCGACAAGCGGCTCGTGGCCTATGTCGTGGGCGGCTCCGTCGCCGTGGAGGCGCTGCGTCAGCACCTCCAGCAGCGGCTGCCCGAGTACATGGTGCCTCCGGCCTTCGTCTCACTGCCGTCCCTGCCCCTGAACCCCAGTGGAAAGGTGGACCGCAAGGCCCTGCCCTCCCCCACGCTCGCGGACACCCGAAGCCAGGAGGTCCACGTGGCGCCGCGGGATGGGCTCGAGCTGCGGCTCGTGCGGACCTGGGAGCAGCTCCTGGGCATGGAGCCCATCAGCGTGCGCTCCAGCTTCTTCGAGCTGGGAGGCCACTCGCTGCTGGCCGTGCGTCTGGTCGCGGCCCTGCGCGAGTCCCTGGGCCGGCCGCTTCCCCTGTCCGCGCTGTTCCAGGCGCCCACGGTGGAGCAGCTCGCCGCGCTCCTGCGCCGCGAGGACGCTGGACCGACGTCGTCGCTGGTCCCGTTCGACGCGGGCCGGAGTGGAACGGAGCTTCCGTTCTTCTGCGTGCACCCTGTCGGAGGCAACGTCCTGGCCTACGCGGAGCTGGCCCGGCTGCTGGGGCCGGAGCGCCCGTTCTACGGACTCCAGGCGCAAGGGCTCGACGGCAGCACGCCCCCGCTGGGCACGGTGGAGGAGATGGCCGCCGCCTATGTGGAGGCCATCCGCACGGTCCAACCCGCCGGGCCCTACCTGCTGGGCGGCTGGTCCGTGGGCGGTGTCATTGCCTATGAAATGGCGCGCCAGCTTCGCGAGCGTGGCGACACGGTGGCCCTGTTGGCGCTCATCGACGCCTACACGCCCGCGGTGCTCAACGCCGCCGAGCCGGAGCCCGACGCCGCGCAGGTCGTCTCCGCTTTCGCGAGCGACCTGCTGGGCATCGGGTTCACGGACCTGGCCAGTCCGGACGCGTCCCAGTCACCCGAGGCCCAGGTAGAAGCGCTCTGGGAAGCCGGTCAGCGCGCGGGCGCCCTGCCGCCCGGAATGGAGCCCGCGCACCTGCGGACCCTGCTCCGGGTGTTCGAGGCCAACCTCCGGGCCGCCCGCCGCTACCAGCCGCCCGCGCTGAACCCGGGCCGGGTGTTGCGGCTCCAGGCGACGGAGGGCGCGGAGGGCCTGCCCGAGGACGGCGGCTGGACGGCGCTCGTGGGAACCGGACTGGAGCAGCACGCCGTGTCCGGCGACCACTACGGCGTGCTGCGCGCCCCGGGGGTCCGCGAGCTGGCGGACCGGCTCCGGAGCGCGCTGAAGGTCACCACCGCGTGAGGAGGAACTCGACGCCCAGGCCCAGCTCCTTGAAGTACTTGGGCGTCCCTCGGATGAGCCGCCGGTCTCCCTCCGTCTTCTTGAGGAGGTAGACCGGCATCGTGAGGCGCACGCCCACCATCTCCGCCAGGTCCACGCCCAGGCGGGCCTCTGGGACGGTCAGCGCCCATTCGTTGGGCTTGCTGAGGTAGCCCGCGGACACGCCCAGTCCGGCGCGCCACCGGACGTACGGCCCCAGGTCGAGGAACGGAATCGCGCCGGAGAAGCCGTCCATGTCGGAGACACAGTCGATGTAGAGGCCCAGCGAGGCCCAACGGATGCGGGTGTCGTTGGGCACGAGCTGGTCCATGTCCCGCACGCCCAGCCCGGACAGCACGGCGCCGAAGCGCCACTCATTGCGGCTGTAGGCGTAGTCCTCGCGGCCCTGCTCGGATGCGAGGAACGGAAGCTCCACGCCCACGCCCACACCGCGCTGGCGCATGGCGCTGAGCGTCCAGACGTGGTGCGGCTTCGAGTACGTCAGCCACTCGTCCAGGAACGCGGAGCCCGCGGGACGGAGCGGAATCTTGAGGTTGCCCCGCTGCTGCGTGACGAGGGTGTGGAAGGCGGTGCCCACGCGTTGGCGGACCGGGATGAGGTCCTCTCGGGTCCCCGTGGCTTCGATCCCCTCCATGACGCCTTCGCTGTACTGGTAGCCCACGTCGCCCAGCACGGTGAGCAGGTCGTCGACCTGTCCCTTCCGGAGCTGTCCTGCTTCCGCCTTCTGCGTCAGGGCATCGGTGGCCTGACGCAGCCGCCCCAATTGCGGCGTCGTCGCGCAGTCATTGCCCACGATGCAGCGGAAGCCGGGCGAGTCGATGCCCAGGACGTTCAGCACGCGGCGCTCGCGATCCCTCAGCCGCTCCTTGCCGGCGCGAGGCACCAGCAGGTCGACGGCGCGCGTCGAGGTGAGCTGGGTCGACAGGAAGCGGATGGCGTCCTGCATGCCACGGTAGAAGTCGTGCTCGCGGAAGCGCCGGTCGAAGAAGCCCATCATCGCGAACTGGAATTCCGACGGGAGCACCGACGTGCGGCGAGGAATCTGGATGCGGCCCGACAGATTGATGTCGTGCTCCAGCGTGTTGAGCACGGCGCTGTCGCGCGCGGCGTTCAGCACGTTGCCCAGGTACTGGAAGTAGGCCTCGTCCAAGGGGCTGCGGGAGCGCTCTGGCCGTTCGGGCGGTGATGCCCAGTCCCAGGCGACCGCGTCCTGGTCCAGGTAGACGACGGGGAAGCGCTCGGGATTGAGCGTCGTCTCCCGCGAGGTGCTGCGCTCCACCCACCGCGAGCCGAGCCGCACCGCCAGGTCCACGGGGTTGTTGTTGAGCACGCCGCCGTCAATGAGCTTGAGGGACTCCAGGGGCCCCCATTGCGTCTGGTTGAAGAAGGAGACCTCGACGGGGACAGGCGGGAACGCGAGCGGAAAGGCCCCGGAGGCCTGCGGCGTGAGCAGCAGGTTCGCCAGGGACACCTCGTGTCCGCCGTCGCCCTTCGGTTGGGCGCCCAGCGCCGGGTAGTACGCGAGCTCCTTGGGCTTCACCCCGATGTGGGGGAACGACGCGCTCGCCGCGCCCTCCATGAATGGCAGCCGGGCGGTGAGCTTCCCTTCGCCCTGCGTCATCACCTGGACGACCAGCTTCTCCGTCACGCGCTTCAGCTTGAACTGGGCATCGGGTCCGCCCTCGCCGAAGGGAACTTCGCGCCCGCGCAGGTTCGTCACGGTGATGCCGTAGGCGAAGGTGCAGTCCTCCTTGAAGCGGGTCGTCTGGGCCTTCTTCAGGATGAGCTGCAGGGTGTCCTGCATGTGGGGCTCGCTGAAGAGGTGCGTGCCCTGAGGTGGCTCATTCCGCTCCTCGGGGAGCAGCCGCCCCAGGTCGAGCTGGTCGATCCACACGGTCCAGAAGAGGCTCTGCTCTGGAGACCACGTGGGCTGGGCGAACGCCGTGTCACACGAGGCCAGTCCCCCGAGCAGCGCGTTCACCGCCCCCGCCGAGGCGCCCGTCCACACACGCGGCGCCGGGTTGCCCAGGTCCGCCTGCGCGCCTTCCCGCTGCGCGACGCTCCAGAACCGGACCAGCGTGGAGAGGAACCCCGCCTGATACGCGCCCAGGCTGATGCCGCCGCTGACGACCAGGGCCGGCGCGCTGCGCTCCGTCTCCTCGGCCAGGGCGCGGGCCCGCGCCGGGTCTTCGATGTGCGGCGGCAGGAACGGCGTTCCCTCGGGGACGAGCGCGTTGTCCTTCGCGAACGCGCCACCGTTTGGCGGAACGGGTGGGACTTCGGGGCTCACCGCTGGAACGTCTTCAGCGACAGCGCTGGCCGGCACTTCGCCCGGTTCGGCTTCAGGCGGCGCCGCTGGCGCGTCAGGTGAGGCGTCCGCCGGCACGGGGTTGGCGGGCGTGGAGGAGTCCTCGGCCTCGGAGGGGGCCGGTGGGACGGCTTGCGCCTGCGCGGTGCTGGTGGCTGCGAGCAGGACCACGGCACAGGCACGAAGAAGGATTTTGGGCATTCGCGGGCTCAGATGAAGGTCGACGTTGAGGCTATCCCTCAATCCTGACCCTGATCCCGGAAGCCCGGCAACCACGGAAGGCACCGGGGAAGCTGTTGTCCCCGGCGCCTTTGTTTCGAACGCCTACGACTTCTGCAGCTCGTGCGAGCTGTCGGCGGCGGCCTGCTCCGGCGCCGCGACGAACAGGGCGTCGCCCGTGCTGGGCACCTGGGGACGCAGCGGCGCGGCCACGGACTCGTGGACCAGCGCGGGAACCGCCACCGGCTCCACGATGGCGGCGGCCTGGGCGCGCTGCGCGGCCTGCCGGCGGCGCCACACGAAGTAGCCGATGGCGGCCACGGCCAGCACGCCCATCACGGCGAACTGCCCTTCCTTGAACTTGGAGATCATCGTGTCCAGCTCGCCACCGAAGTGGAAGCCGAGCCAGATGAACACGGGCGCGGACAGCAGCGCGGCCAGGCCGTCCCAGAAGATGAAGCGCCAGTAGGACATGCCCACGGAGCCTGCGGTGAAGTACGTCACGGCGCGCACGCCCGGCATGAAGCGGGCGATGCAGACGATTTTCTGGCCGTGCTTGACGAAGAGGCCTTCCACCTTCGCGCGTTTCTCGGGTGTGACGATGCGGGCGAAGAAGCCACCGCCGCCTTCACGTCCCAGCCGCCCACCCAGCCGGCGGCCGGCGAGATAGATGAGGCTGTCGCCCACGATGATGCCCGCGAAGCCGACCACCATCATGACCGATAGGTTGGCGGCCCCCTTGTGGGCCAGGAAGCCCCCGAGGATGAGGGAGATGTCCTCCGGCAGAGGGACACCCAGTCCGCAGGCCACCAGGATGCCGAACACCGTGGCATAGGCGAAGAAGCCCTGAGAGTCGCCGAGGAGGTTGGTGAGAAGTTCTTGCACGCGTCGTCCTGTCCGTTCACGTCCGAAGGGCCCGCCCCGGCAGTCACCTGAGGCCGCCCCTCTAGCGCCCAGACATCAACCGGGCGCGGGTCGTCAAAACTCCGGGTCAACAAGGGGAACCGACCACAAAAATCCCTGAAACCCGGCCTCTGCTTGGGCCCTCTTCGGCGCCCGTCGTCTCTACTTATTCTCCGACCGCCGCCTCCCGCTGCCCCACTGTCCCGACGTCGCGCCGCCCCTTCGGGCAGCCTGCCCACCTGGGTTCCAATCGTCCAGGAGGCCCATGCCGCCTCGGCCCGCACCGCGGAACGAGGTGGGAGCACTGGCCACCAGGCCCTACTCATTCCGAGCAGGCAGCGCCGCCGCGCAGCTTAACCACCGGCCGCCCGGATGGCGTCTCCTTCAGCTCAGGCCGCGGGCGCTTTTCCGATGAGCGTGCGCAGCATGTCCCGGTTGTCCCGGGCCTTCTGGCCGAAGTGCGCGACGATGCCCATCAGCAGCTTCACGCAGGCCTGCGGCTTGGTGGCCAGGAGTTTCTGGAAATCCGCGGCGCGAATCTCCAAGGCCGACACGTCGGTGACGGCGGTGGCGGTGCACAGCCGCTCACCCTTCTGCACCAGGGCCAGCTCCCCCAGGGGCTCGCCGGAGCCGACCTCGCCCAGGGACACCTCCTCACCTCCGGCGCTCTTGGCGCTCAGGCGCACGGTGCCCTCACCCACGATGAGGAGTGACTCCCCCGTCTTGCCTTCGGCGAAGAGCACGGTTCCCTTGGGGAACGCACGCGTGACGGCGACCCCGGCGAAAATCTGGATGCCGGTGTCCGTGAAACCCTTGAACAGCGGACACGCCTTGAGCGTTGTGGCAGGCACGAGAGCCATGGATGTGCTCCTAACACGCCCAGCGTAGGCTCGCGAGCGACTCAGCGGTCCGTGTGGTACTCGGCCGCGAGCAGCACGTAGTGCTGCGCGGACATCAAGAGGAACTCACGCTCCGCCTCGGTGATGGGACGCTTCACCCGGCCCGGGGAGCCCACCACCAGGGAGCCTGGGGGAATCTTCGTGCCCGGCGTCAGCAGGGCTCCCGCGCCGATGATGCAGTCGTCCCCCACTTCCGCGTCGTCCATCACGGTGGCGCCCATGCCCACCAGCACCCGGTTGCCGATGGTGCACCCATGGAGGATGACGTGGTGCCCCACCGTCACGTCGTCCCCCACCGTGGTGGCGGACCTGCCGCTGGTGACATGAATCAGGGACAGGTCCTGCACGTTGGTGCGCTTCCCGATGCGGATGGGATTCACGTCCCCGCGCAGCACGCAGTTGAACCAGATGGAGGAGTCCTCCCCCACCTCGATGTCGCCCACCAACTGGGCGGAGTCGTCCACGAAGCAGCCCGGGTGGACGCGGGGGGAGACACCTCGGAATGGCCTCTGGGGCATGGGTCTACGCCTCCGCGACGACGTGGAACGGCGCCTCGGCCATGGGCACCGGCAGCGGCTCCACCGTGGGGGGCTTGAGCAAGGCCACCTGCTTGCCCGCGAGCTGGTTGGGCGTGGCGCGCTCCACCTTCACCGTCACGAAGGCGCCCGCGGGGGCGTCCCCTTCGAAGTTGACGGTGCGGTTCTCCGGCGTGCGGCCGAAGCGCTTGGTGGCGTCGTAGCGCGAGTGCCCCTCCACCATGACCTCCACCTCAGAGCCCACGAGCGCCGCGGTGATTTCGCCGCTGATGCGCCGCTGCAGCTTCTGCAGCCGCTCCAGGCGGGCAATCTTCACCTCGTGTGGCACCGGGCCCCAGTCCTTCTCGCGCAGGGCCGCGCCCGTCTTGGGCCGCGGGCTGTAGACGAAGGAGAACTGGTTGTCGTAGCGGACCTGTTCGGTGAGCTGCATCGTCATCTCGAACTCCTCCTCGGTCTCCCCGGGGAAGCCGACGATGATGTCCGTGGTGACGGCGATGCCCGGCCGCGCCTCGCGCAGCTTCGCCAGGCGCTCCAGGTACTGCACCACCGTGTAGTCGCGGCGCATCATCTTGAGGATGCGGTCGCTGCCGCACTGCACCGGCAGGTGGAAATGCGGGGTGATCTTCGGCTGGACGCGGAAGGCTTCGATCAGCTCGTCGGACAGGTCATGCGGGTGGCTGGTGGTGAAGCGCACGCGCTCGATGCCGGGGACCTCCGCGGTGCGCAGCAAGAGCTGCGCGAAGGAGATGCCGCCCGCGTACGAGTTCACGTTCTGACCGATGAGCGTCACCTCGCGCACGCCCACCTTCGCCAGGTCCGCCACTTCGACGAGCACGTCGGGGAACGCCCGGCTCACCTCGCGGCCACGCGTGTGCGGCACGATGCAGAACGAGCAGACGTTGTCACAGCCCTTCATCACCGTGACGAACTCGGTGACCTTGCCGCGGGACGTCTCCGGGTCGGCGCGCGGGAAGACGTACTCCTCCGAGTTCACGAAGGCCGTCTCCACCACCCGCTCCCGCTCCGCGGACACCCGGCCAATGATGTCCGGCAGGCGCGCGATGTTGTCGGGGCCGAAGACGAAGTCCAGGTACGGCACCTTCTTGAGGAGCTTGTCCTTCTCCTGCTGCGCCACGCACCCGCCCACGCCAATCAGAGCGCCACGGCTGGCCTTCACCGGCTTGTACCGCCCCAGTGCGGACAGCATCTTGTCCTCTGCCTTCTCCCGGATGGAGCAGGTGTTGAGGATGATGAGGTCGGCGTTGTCCGGCACCGGCGTCGGCGCGTAGGACATCTGGCTCAACACCTCGCTCATGCGGAGCGAGTCGTTGACGTTCATCTGGCAGCCGAAGGTGTGGATGAAATAGCGCTTCATGGAAGAACCCTGAGCAAGTACGTGCCCTTATCCGATGGCCGGACGCGGAATGCAACCAGCCGCCCGCCCGCCTTCATCCCCGGCTGAGCAGGTGCGTCAGGCGGGTGTGCAGGTCCACCAGCTCCGCCTCGCGGGCCCGGAGCAGCACCAGGGCGTCCTCGCCGTAACGCCGCGCCAGGGCATTGGTTTCGCGCTCCTGCTTGGCCAGCTCGTCCTGGATGCGGCCCTTGAGCTCGTCCGCCGCGCCGCCCTGGAGCTGCCCCAGCTTGTCCTGGAGCTTGCGGACCGCCCAGCGCCGCCCGCCGAAGGCTCGCAGCAGCGCGCTGCCCTGCTCCGCCGTCTTGGGATCCAGCCCGGACGCGGCCAGGGCCTCGGTGTGGGCCTTGGCCAGGGTCTCCGTTCCCTGCCCGGAGGCCCGGGCAAGGTAGGTCTGCTGGTAGCGGACCAGGGCGTCGAGCATCGCCGCGTCCAGCGGGGGGGCGGCCCAGCGGAGGGTCCGGTCGTCGGCGGCGGTGAGGTCGGTGGACGACTCCCGGTTGGGGACGTCCTGGAAGCCGTTGTCGTCGAAGAGGAAGGAAGACATGGGGAGGTGCCTTGCGGGGGAATGGGCCCGGGACTACGCGGGCACGAGCTGGTCGGCGATCCGGGCCAGGTCCGACACGGAGGTGACGACAACGGCCTGGTGACAGTGCTTCTCGTAGGTGAGCATCTCGCTGTCGCCAATGCCCCAGTTGCCACGCTCCTCGGGGCAGATCCACAAGAGCCGCTTTGCCTTGCGGCGCAGGTCCTTGAGGGCCCAGGCGTTGTTCGCGTTGTAGTTGTTCCGCCCGTCGCCAATCACCATCACGGTGGTCCGGCGGGTGATGCTGCCCAGGTGGTCCCGGGTGAAGTCGGCCAGGGCGCGGCCGTAGTTGGAGTTCGCGCTCAGGGACACCGTCTTGCCCGCGGTGGCCATGTCGATGGCGGCGTCGACCTCCAGGTCCTTGAAGTACTGCGTCACCTCGCCCACGTCGGACACGAAGACGAACGAGCGCACGCGGACGAAGAGCGACTGCATCGTGTGCATGAACAGCAGCATCATCCGTGAGGCCTGACGCACGGAATCGGACACGTCGCAGAGCACCACCAGCTCCGGGCGCTCGGGGCGGCGGCTGCGGAACTGGGGCACCATGGGCACCCCGCCCCACGGCAGGTTCCGGCGCAGGGTGCGCCGCACGTTGAGGGCCCCCTTGCGGTGCGAGCGCTGCTTCCGGATGAGCCGGCTGCGCAGCTTCTCCGCCAGGGTGCGCACGGCGGACTCCATCTGGTCCACCTCCGCCTGGGTGAGCAGGTGCAGCGGCTTGTCCGCGGCGGTGTCGGTGCGGCGGCGAATGCGGGCCTCCGCCTGGCGCTTCACTTCCTGGCGTGCGGCGTCCTCAATCTTCCGCATCGCGGCCGCGACATGGCGCGAGACAATCTCCACCCCTTCCGGGGTGAGGCCGCGGGCTCGCAGCTCGTCCTCGAGCGACTTCATGTCGTTCCGGGCCTTGTCCGCCCCAGCCGCCGCCAGCATGCGCCGGGAGAAGAACCCGGCCTGGAGCGGGCTCTCCATCCGCGACAGGTCCAGCTGCAGCGAGGCCATCCGGAAGATCTGCGCCAGCCGGGCCCGGTCTCCCATCAGCACGGCCTGGGCCAGGGGGGACATCTCCGGGAGGAGCTGGTGCATCTGGATGAGGACCATCTTCAGCAGGTCGCCCTCCAGGTAGCCTTCCTCCTCCAACTGCTGCGCCAGCGACTTGTCGATGTCCTCGAACGTCCTCGCCGCGCCGGAGAAGTAGAACTCGAAGGCCCGGTTGAAGGTGTCCACGTCCAGCTCGCGCTTCACCAGCGTGGTGCGGAGCACCGAACGGAACAGGTTCCGATCCTTGAGGCCTACCTCGGACGTGGCGCGCAGCGCGTCCTGGACCTCGGACGTACTGACACGCACACCGTTCTGGCGAAGGACCTCGGCGAACTCGACGATGCGGGCATCCACGCAACCATCATGTCCGGGGATGGCCCGCGCGCAATCGGGAATGCACAACCATGAAGCGAGCGGACGCCTGCCTCCCTGGTACACGCGGTGTAATCACTAAAATCTACTGAATTACTGCTTATCCCGGGACGAAGTTGCGGACCACCCACTGCGGTTTCAGAGGAGAATCGGGCAAACCCTGGCTTGAGTGCCGAAGGGCGCCCGAATCTCGCTGCTCAACGCCGCAAAGACTGACAGTGCGTGTCGGGGCGATTCAGGCTGGTCGCTCGAAGGACATCACGGCCTCGACGTGATGCGTCTGAGGGAACATGTCGACCACCTGGAGGGCCAGGGGCTTGTAGCCCGCGGCAACCAGGCCAGCGGCGTCCCGAGCCAGGGATGCCGGGTCACACGCCACGTACACCACGCGGCGCACGCCCAAGGCGGTCATCCACTTCGCCAGGCCCGGGGCTCCCGCGCGCGGCGGGTCCGCGAGGCACACATCGAAGCGGCGCTGCTCGGCCACCAGCCCGTCGCACACCTTGCGGGCGTCGCCCTGGATGAAGCGCACATTCGTCACCCCACCCTCGCGAGCGCTCCGCTGGGCCAGCTCGACGCCCACGGGGGAGGACTCCACGCCCAGCACGGACGCGGCGGTTCCGGCCAGTGGGAAGGTGAAGTTGCCGTTGCCCGAATACAGCTCCAGCACGGTGTCGGACTCGCGAGCCCCCAGCTCGTACACGGCCGAGGTCACCAGCCCCACGTTGGCCTCGGCATGGGCCTGCGCGAAGGCATCCGGCCGCAGGTACAGGAGGACTTCCGGCCGCAGCGGTGAGTAGGAGCGCAGCGCCGGCTTGCCAAGAAGCCGAGCCGAGCCTTCCTTCGGCGTCAGCACCGCGCCCTCCAGCCGCAGGGCGCGCACGGCCGCCTCGGCGGCCTCCAGGTGACGCGCCGTCACCGGGCCGCTGAGGTTCACTGCGAACGCGGCCTTGTCCCCTTCCGCCAGCAGCAGCACTTCCTCGGCATCCTTCGCCAGGGGCTTGAGCAGCGGGGCCAGCTTGCCGGGGAGCGCCGCGAGCACGGGCGTGAGCGCGCCGCAGACCTCCACGGGCACGCGCTCGTGGCTGCGCCGGCCGAAGTACCCCAGCGCGCCCTTGCCCGCGGGGTGCAGCACCGCGCGGCGCCGGTAGCCCCAGTCGCGTGGGGCCACCAGCAGCGGACGCACAATGAAGCTGTCCCGAGCCAGGTGCCCCAGGTGCTCCAGGGTGGAGAGGACGATCTCCTGCTTCGCGCTGCGCTGGGCGGGCTCGGCCAGCCCCAGCCAGTCACAGCCGCCGCAGTCGGACGCGTACACGCAGGGCGCGTCACGCCGGTCCGGGCCTGGCGACACCACCTGTCGCAGGATGCCGCGCAGCACACGGCCTTGCGTCTCCAGGTGGACGCGCACGGTGTCACCCGGGAAGGTCCCCGGGATGAAGACGGTGCGCCCCTGCCAGGAGGCCACGCCTTCGCCGAGCTGGCCGAGGCGTTCGATGGTCAATTCGATGGGAAGTTCGGGTAGCGGCAACATTCAGGCGCTATTCGGGCGGGAGCTCCGAGCGCAGGCGCTCCACGAACTCCGCGATACGCGTTCGCTTGTCTTCATCAACGTCCAGGAACTCCACCGCCATCCCTGGGGACTGGGGCGCGGGCACGCCCACGGCATTGGTGCGCGTCACCCGCCCCTTCAGCTCCACGGGGAAGTGCGCGCCGGGCAGCGTCACCAACAGCCGCACCACCGTGTCCACGGCCAGCGGCTTGTCGGTGTTGATGTAGAGGCCCCCCTTCGACAGGTTCACCGCCCAGTCGGTGACGAAGCCAGAGACGCTGCGGTAGGCCACCGGCAGCTCGTACTCGAGACGGGGCGCGCGGGGATGAGGGGTCGAGGTGTTGGGACTGTCTGCCATGGGAAGCGCTCCGCCGCGGGGTTCGTACGACGCCCGCGGCGGTGCACCTTATCCCCACACGCTCAGACTTTCATCTCACGGACGTCAGGGGCCACCGTCAGCTTCGGCTCGGTGAGCTTCTGCACCTGCTCCACCGTCACTCCGGGTGCCACCTCGCGCAGGATGAGCCCCTGCGGCGTCACGTCGATGTACGCGTGGTCCGTGACGATGTGGTGGATGCACTTGAGGCCCGTCAGCGGCAACGAGCACTTCTTGAGGATCTTGGGCTTGCCGTCCTTGTTGGCGTGCTCCATGGCCACGAAGATGCGCTGGGCACCGACGGCCAGGTCCATGGCGCCGCCCATGCCCTTGATCATCTTTCCGGGGATCATCCAGTTGGCCAGGTCGCCCTCTTCGCTGACCTCCATGGCACCCAGCACGGCCATGTCGATGTGGCCGCCGCGGATCATCCCGAACGACAGGGCCGAGTCGAAGAACGCGGCGCCGGGCACCGCCGTCACCGTCTCCTTCCCGGCGTTGATGAGGTCCGGATCCTCCTGGCCTTCCAGGGGCCAGGGGCCGATGCCCAGCAGGCCGTTCTCCGACTGGAGCACGATGTCCATGCCCGGCGGGATGTAGTTGGCCACCAGGGTGGGCATGCCGATACCCAGGTTGACGTAGAAGCCGTCCTGCAGCTCCTGGGCGATGCGCTGTGCAATCTGTTCACGAGTCAGTGGCATGGCTGGGCTCCTCAGGCCGACTTGCGGACGGTGCGCCGCTCGATCCACTTCTGGAGGTTCTTCGCCTGGACGATGCGCTTCACGAAGATGCTCGGGATGTGCACCAGATCCGGGTCCAGCTCGCCCGGCTCCACGATGTGCTCCGCCTCGACGATGGTGACCTTGGCCGCCATGCACATCATCGGGGAGAAGTTCCGCGCCGTCTTGCGGAACACCAGGTTGCCCCAGCGGTCCGCCTTCCACGCGCGGACAATGGCGAAGTCCGCCTTCAGCGGCGTCTCCAGCACGTGCAGCCGCCCGTCGATGACGCGCGTCTCCTTCCCTTCGGCCACCTGGGTGCCGGCGCCCGTCGGGGTGAAGAAGCCGCCAATGCCGCAGCCGCCCGCGCGGATGCGCTCGGCCAGGGTGCCCTGCGGGTTCAGCTCCACCTCCAGCTCACCGGAGAGGAACTGCCGCTCGAACTCCTTGTTCTCTCCCACGTAGCTGGACACCATCTTCTTCACCTGCTTGTTCTGAAGCAGGATGCCGAGCCCCAGCTCGGTGGTGCCGCAGTTGTTGGAGATGATGGTGAGGTTCTTCACGTTCTTCCGGTGAAGTGCCTCGATGAGATTCTCCGGGTTGCCGCACAGCCCGAAGCCGCCGCTCATGAGCGTGCAGCCATCCGGGATGTCGGCGACCGCCTCGTCCGCGTTCGCGTAGACCTTGTTCATCCGCCCTCCCGCATGTGCGAACGGGGTGACGGCCCTTGGCAGGCCCCCACCCCGTGCCCCTCCCCTATCGGGAGAGGAAGTTCAGCGCTCCACCATCAGCGCGATGCCCTCGCCGCCGCCGATGCAGAGCGACGCGACGCCACGCTTCTTGTCCAGGTCCTGCATCGTCTGCAGCAGCGTCACCAGCACGCGCGCGCCGGACGCGCCAATCGGGTGGCCCAGCGCCACCGCGCCGCCGCGCACGTTCACCTTCGACACGTCCAGGCCGAGCAGCCGGTTGTTCGCGATGGACACCACCGCGAACGCTTCGTTGATCTCCCAGAGGTCCACGTCACCTGCGCTGATGCCCTGCTTCTTCAGCAGCTTGTTGATGGCGTCCGTGGGCGCGATGGTGAACTCCACCGGCTTGCGCGCCGCCTGGGCGTAGCCCGTGATGCGGCCCAGGATGGCGCGGCCCTCGGCCTTCGCGCGCTCCTCGCTCATCAGCACCAGCGCCGCGGCGCCGTCGTTGATGGAGGACGCGTTGGCGGCCGTCACCGTGCCGTCCTTCTTGAACACCGGCTTCAGGCCCGGAATCTTCTCCGGCTTCGCGTTGCGGGGACCCTCGTCGTCGGAGACGGTGACGACGTCCTCCGGCTTCTTGCCCGGAATCTGGACCGGGACGATCTCCGCCTTGAACAGGCCTTCCTTCTGGGCCTGGATGGCGCGGCGCGTGGACTCCAGCGCGTACTCGTCCTGCTGCGAGCGGCTGATGTCCTGCGTCGTGGCGCACTCCTCGGCGCAGATGCCCATGTGGACGTTGCCGTACACGTCCCAGAGGCCGTCGTGGATCATCGCGTCCTTGAACTCCACGTTGCCCATGCGCGCGCCGCCACGCATCGCGTGGCTGATGTACGGCGCGTTGCTCATGGACTCCATGCCGCCCACGACGACGACGTCCGCGTCACCCAGGGCAATGGCCTGCGCGCCCGCGCTGACGGCCTTGAGGCCGGAGCCACAGACCTTGTTGAGCGTGGTGGCGGGAACCGTCTCGGGCAGGCCGGCGAAGATGGCCGCCTGGCGAGCGGGCGCCTGGCCCACGCCCGCGGTGAGCACACAGCCCATGATGACTTCCTGAACGGCCTCGGGCTTCACGCCCGCGCGCTCCAGCGCCGCCTTGATCGCGATCGCGCCCAGCTGCGGGGCCGTCAGCTTGGCGAGCGCGCCCTGAAAGGCACCAATGGGGGTACGGGCCGCGCCCACGATGACGACGTCTCGAGCCATGAAACCTGCCTCCTCTTGAGGATGTGCGGATGCTCTTCGATAACAGTGTCGGGGGCCCTTATCACCGGCCACTTCCCTGAGTTCAAGCATCCTTGCTCGTCACACGGGCGTGAGCGTCCACTGTGCACGACGCAACGCGCCAACCCTCGTAACCGCGCGAAGTCACGAAGGCTGGCGGTGTGCTGGGCGGGCCCCTGCCCAACCTACCGGTCGGATGGTTTCTAGTGGGCACGCCAGGAGAACAGCTCCGCGTCCCATCCGCCCGTCGTGAGGACCTTGCCGTCCCCCCGCCAGGAGATGCCCAGGATCGTGCTTTCGTGGGCGCCCATGACAGTGGGCTGGAACGCGCCCTCTTCACGGACGTCCCAGGTGAAGAGCAATCCTCCTTCGCCGCCACTGGCGAGCCGCGTGCCATCCGGGCTCCACGCCAGAGCCAGTTGGATGAGCCAGGTACTGGCGCTCGCAACGAAGGCACCCGTGCTCAATTCCAGGACAGCGAGCCGATCACTGGTGCTCAGCGCCAGGTGCGTCCTGTCGGGGTTGAGCGCGGCGGCCACGATGCCCGGCAACCCGGGCTCCATGTGTCGAAGGACACCGGACGCACGGTGCCAGAGGTCCCACGCCCCATGGCTGTAGACGATGATCAGCGACGCTCCATTGGGCGTCCATTCCAGCTCAACGACAGGGCTCGGCGTTTCTGGGATGCGCAGCAGCTCCGTGCCGCTGCCCACGTCCCAGACCTGGACGGTTCCTTTCCTCCCGGTGGGCGAAAACGTCGTGCCTGCGCCCGCAAGGGTCCAGCCGTCTGGCGTCAGCGCGGCGTGCTCCACCCTGGATTGCTGTCCATGAGACCACGGCGTCAGCACGACAGGCGTGCGCACCCGGGTGCCCGCATTCGCGTCCCAGACGCAGAGCCGGCCGTCATCGCCTCCCGTCGCGAGTCGCGTGCCCTCCTCGCTCCACCCCAAGGCACGAACGTCTCGCCCCCCATGGCCGTCCAGCGCTCCCAGCGCCTGGCCTGAATCGCTCCAGAGTCGGACCTTGCCCTCGCTGCCGGCCGATGCCAGCCGCTCTCCCGCAGGACTCCACGCCGTGGCGTTGACCGCCCGCAGATGCGCCAGCAACTCAGTGCGCCGCACGCGCGCGCGTTCCTCATCCACCTGGAAGACGGACACCGCGGCGGGCTCCCTCTCCATCGCGACGAACGTGTTGTCGACCGGGTTGAACCGCACAGCGTCGTAGCCGGATGCACTCAGCGGGTTGGGGAGAGGCTCGAAGCCATCCGCCACCACCGTCCCGGTGTTTGCCTCCAGGACCGTCAGCGATCGGAGTCCATCCACCGCTACGAGCCAATCCTTCGTGCGGCTCCAGTCCAGACGGGCGAGCAGGCCCCACGGACCTGTCCACATGGCCTGCTGCTCGTGGGTCGCTGCCTCATACACTCGCACGTAGCGGAAGCTGCTCACCGCGTACCGCGCTCCGTCCGGGCTCCAGGCGAAGCCATGGGCATTGCTCTGCCGGTAGAGCGGCCCGGCTGGGGCAAGCGGGTGGATCTCCACCATCTCGCCCTGCACCTCGAGTGCAATACGGCGTGCATCCGGGCTCCAGTGGATCTGGTGGACGGGATACTCCGTCAGCAAGGGTTCCCGGCGCTCCGTCCCCGTGTCCGCGGACCAGAAGCGCACTTCCCCGCCGCCCGTGTCCAGGTTGCTGATGCTGGCGAACTCGTTGCCGTCCGGGTTCCAGGCAACGCCCACCACCCGGCCCGAATGGGCGCGCCAACGCTGGACAGGCGCGCCTGTGTTCGGGTCGATCCGGGCCAGTTGCCCATCTTCGAAGCCGGCGACCAGGTCCTCCCTCCTGGGCCCCCACGCCACGGCACGAATGTCGGAGCCCTCCACCCGAATCACCCGGGAGACGTGGCCGAGCTGCGCATTCCAGATGCGCAGTGAGCCCTCCCCCCCGACTCGATCCAGCACCGCGAGGAGGACCCCGTCCGGGCTCCAGGCCACAGCGATGGGGTGCCGAGCACCTGACTGCCTCCACAGCGCGGAGTGCTCGAGCATTGGCGCGAACCCCACACCACAGCGCCGGTTTTGCTCGACTTGGATGACATGGGGCGTCTGCTCTGGCCCGCAGCGCATCCATCCGGTGAATCGCCATCCCTCCGCGGGCTCCGCCTGGAGCGTGACTTGGGTCCCCACATCGAAGCGCGCCATGCACGGGCCCGTGCAGCCGCTCAGCCCTTCCGGCGTGCTCGTGACCCGCCCTGCGCCAAAGACTTCGACGGCCAGCGTCCGCTTCCCATCATCCTGGGGTGGAGCCGGTTCGACGGTGAAGGCCACGAGTTCGGACCACGCCCCCAATTGTCCGTGGGTATCGACCGCGCGGCAGCGGGCCGAGAACTGCCCCTTCGTCTGGAAGACGGGAGCCACGTCACCGGCGGTGCCGCTGGGAACACGTTCGGACAGGCTGACCTCCGCCTTCGCGCGCCCCCAGTCGAACGCATAGGTCAGCGCGTCACCGTCCGGATCCTCGGCGATGCACCGGAAGCCTCCCGGCAATCCCGCCGTGAGCCCTACGGCGGGGACCTCGATGCGTGCCTGGCCCGGAGGGCGGGACACAGAGGGATTCGGGCTGCTTCCATCCGAACAAGCAAACACCGCACTCAGCATGAGCGCGCAGGCCACCCCGGAGCGACTGCCCCAGGCAACAGAACGAACAGACATGGATTGTCCCCCGCGCGCTCGGCCCCGTAGCGCGCGGCGTCTTGCATAGCAGGCCCCGCCCCGAAACGGCAACGGCCGGGCCCCCTCTCGGGAACCCGGCCGTCTCGCCGTGCTGGCGCGTGCGGCTGAAGACTACTTCTTCAGCTTGCTCGCCATCACGTCGCCGAGGCGCGCCTTCGAGCCTTCCGCCTGCTTGCGGAGGTACTCGCGGTAGTCCTCGCCCTCGCCGATCAGCGCCTTCATCGACAGCGCGACCTTCCGGTCCGGGGTGTTGATGTCGATGATCTTCACCTCGACATCCTGCGCCTCCTGCACCACGTCACGCGGGTTCTCGACACGCTCCTCCTTCAGCTCGGAGACGTGGACGAGGCCCTCGATGCCCGGCTCGATCTCCACGAACGCGCCGAAGTCGGTGACCTTGGTGACCTTGCCCTTCACGCGGCTGCCCACGGGCAGGCGCTCGGACAGCGTCTCCCAGGGGTCCGGCTGGAGCTGCTTGATGCCCAGGCTGAAGCGCTCGTTCTCGACGTCGATGTTGAGCACCACCGCCTCGACTTCGTCGCCCTTCTTGAACATCTCGCCCGGGTGCTTGATGCGCACCGTCCAGGAGATGTCGGAGACGTGCACCAGGCCGTCCACGCCCTCCTCGACGCCGACGAACACGCCGAAGTCGGTGACGTTGCGGATCTGACCCTTGATGACGGAGCCGATCGGGTACTTGTCCTCGAGCAGCGTCCAGGGGTTCTGCTCGATCTGCTTCATGCCCAGCGCGATGCGCTTGGCCTTCGGATCGATGTCCAGGACGACGGCCTCCACCTCCTGGCCGACCTCCAGGATCTTGGACGGGTGCTTGAGGCGCTTGGTCCAGGACATCTCGGACACGTGCACCAGACCCTCGACGCCCTGCTCGATCTCGATGAACGCGCCGTAGTCCGTGATGGACACGACCTTGCCGCGGACGCGCGTGCCGACCGGGTACTTCTCGTCGGCGCGGTGCCACGGGTCCTCCTGGATCTGCTTCAGGCCCAGGCTGACGCGCTCCTGCGTCGGGTCGAACTTGAGGACGACGACGCGAACCTCGTCACCCACGTTGAACATCTCGCTCGGGTGACCGATGCGGCCCCACGACATGTCCGTGATGTGGAGCAGACCGTCGATACCGCCCAGGTCGATGAACGCACCGTAGTCGGTGAGGTTCTTGACCACGCCCTTGAGGACGGCACCCTCCTTGAGGTTCTTGAGGGTCTCCTTCTTCATCTCCTCGCGCTGCTTCTCGAGGAGCACGCGGCGGGAGAGGACGATGTTGCCGCGCTTCTTGTTGAACTTGATGACCTTGAACTCGAATTCCTTCGAGATGTACTGGTCAAGGTTCCGCACGGGGCGGATGTCAACCTGCGAGCCGGGCAGGAACGCCTTCACGCCGATGTCGACGGACAGGCCGCCCTTCACGCGACCGACGATGGTGCCCTTGACGATCTCATCGCGCTCGCAGGCGGCGCTGATCTCGTCCCAGATGCGCATCTTGTCGGCCTTCTCCTTGGAGAGGACGACCATGCCGGTGTCGTTCTCGCGGCTCTCCAGGAGGACCTCGACGGGGTCACCGGCCTGAACCGAGACCTCTCCGCGAGGGTTGGTGAACTCGGAGATCGGGACCTGTCCCTCGGACTTGTAGCCGATGTCGACAATCGCGAAGTCCTTCGTCACCTGGACCACGGTGCCCTTGACGATCTCCCCTTCCTTCAGGATGCCGTCACCACCGCGCTCCTTGAGCGAGGCCTCGAACATTGCGGCAAAGTCTTCGTCGCCGCCGTCCATCCCGACCTGCTGGTTCACGTTCTGCTGCATGAAATGGAAGTCCTTTGAAACCGGTACAACTGCCCCCTGATGGTGGTTTTTCCGTCGCGGCCTGCGGGGAGCAGCGGGCAGTGACGTTCGTCCTCCTCATTGAGGACTTGATTTGATGGAAGCCGCGCACCCTAGACACCGGTGATTCCGGTAGTCAAGCGAGCTCGTGCCCCCTGTGCTGTTGGGTGGATGTCCTACCCCGGAGCTGTCAATGGCTCCTAGTTAAGAACGCCTGCCCTGCCGCGCAGCCCCGGTCCGCAGGATGCCTGCCCCCAGCCTGGTGCGCGAACGAGCGGCCAAGGCCCTGAAATTCCAGGGCCTGAACCGGGCCGCGCTCAACCGTCGGCGGCCTGGATTTCTTCCCGGCCGTCAGCCCTGGAGCTTGAAGCTCTCGCGGGCGATCACCATCCGCTGCACCTCGCTGGTGCCTTCGTAGATGGTCTGCACGCGGGCATCGCGGAAGTACCGCTCCACCGGGAACTCGTCGATGTAGCCGTAGCCGCCGTGGAGCTGCACGGCCTTGTCGGCCACCTTGTTGCTCATCTCGCTGGCGAAGAGCTTCGCCATGGAGGCCTCGCGGGAGAACGGCTGCCCCTTCTCCTTCATGGACGCCGCGCGCAGCGTCAGCAGCTCCGCCGCCTCCAGCTGCGTCTGCATGTCCGCGAGCATGAAGCGCGGGCCCTGGAACTCGCCAATGGGCTGGCCGAACGCCTGACGGTCCTTCACGTAGGCCACGGTCGCCTCGAGCGCCGCGCGCCCCACGCCGCAAGCCTGCGCCGCGATGCCAATGCGCCCACCGTCCAGCGCCACCATGGCCAGCTTGAAGCCCTGCCCTTCGGCGCCCAGCAGGTTCTCCGCCGGAACCTCGCAGTCCTCGAACGTGAGCGACACCGTGTTCGAGGAGCGCAGGCCCATCTTGTCCTCGTGCTTGCCGATGATGAGCCCCTTCGTCCCGCCTTCGACGATGAAGCACGACAAGCCCTTGTTGCCGGCGGGGGACGTGCGCGCCCACACCACCATCACCCCCGCGTACGCGCCGGAGGTGATCCACTGCTTGCTGCCGTTGAGGACCCACACGTCCCCGCGCCGCACCGCGGTGGTGCGCAGCGCGCCGGGGTCGGAGCCCGCATGGGGCTCGGACAGCGCGAACGAGCCCGCGATGGCCTCGCCGGACGCCAGCCGCGTCACGTACTTCTCGCGCTGCGCGTCGGTGCCGAACGCGTTGATGAGCTCGCCGCACATGTTGGTGACGGCCATGGCCACCGACGTGGACGCGTCGGCCGCGGCCATCTCCATCATCGCCAGCGCATAGGCCACCACGCCGGCCTCCGAACCGCCGTAGCGCGCCGGGAGGTTCACCCCCAGCAGTCCCATCTCGCCCAACTGCCGGAAGAGGTCCGTGGGAAAGCGCTCTTCGCGGTCCAGTGTCCGGGCCAGGGGGGCCACGCGCTCGCGAGCG
Organism: Myxococcus sp. AB056; assembly: GCF_006547365.1. Lineage (NCBI taxonomy): Bacteria > Pseudomonadati > Myxococcota > Myxococcia > Myxococcales > Myxococcaceae > Myxococcus > Myxococcus sp. AB056. The sequence goes on from NZ_VHLB01000016.1 coordinate 119,656, forward strand.
AACTTGCGCGCGGTGTCGCGGATGAGGGTCTGCGTCTCGGTGAGCTCGAGGTTCACGGCGGTTGTCCTACTCGATGGCCTTGAGGTTGAACGGGTACTCGATGGGGCGGTCCGTGCCATCCGGAGGCTTCGGGAAGGTCATGGACGACAGGACGGCCTGTACGCAGTCGTGCAGGCTCGGGTCCTTGAGCGTGCTGGTCTTCTTCACCACCCGGGCGTCCTTCACCAGACCGTTGGCGTCGATGGTGAAGGTCGTCATCAGCCGCCCCTCCACCGTCCGGTCCTTCTCCGCCATGTGGTCCTCGTAGCACTCCTGGATGCGGCGCTGGTGGTACTGGACGACCTGACGGATGGAGTCGGGCGTGAAGGGCATCCGGTCGACGTCCGGCCCTTCTCGCTTGGCGGGGGCCGGCGTCGTGGCGGCGGACTTGCCACCGGCGGGCGCCTTCGCGGGGGCGGCGCCCTGCGCGAGCGCAACCGCCGAGGCCAGGACGACTGCGGAGAGAAGCGCTCGAGTCATGACGGTTACTCCCTCAGCAGGTTGGCGGCGATGACGATGCGCTGGATTTCGCTCGTCCCCTCGTAGATCTCCGTGATGCGCGCGTCGCGCACGTGGCGCTCCACGTCCATCTCCTTGCTGTAGCCCATGCCGCCGTGCACCTGCAGGGCCTTGTTCGCCACGCGGCTGGCCATCTCGCTGGCGTACAGCTTGGCCATGGCGCTCTCCGCGCTGTGGCGCACGCCCTTGTCCTTCTGCAGGGCCGCCCGCCACACGAGCAGCCGGGCCGCGTCGATCTCCGTGGCCATGTCGGCGATCATGAACTGGATGGCCTGGTGCTCGCGGATGGGCTTGCCGAAGGACTTGCGCTCACCGGAGTAGCGCACCGCCTCCTCATACGCCGCGCGCGCGATGCCCAGCGCCTGCGACGCGATGCCGATGCGGCCGCCGTCCAGCGTGCTCATGGCGATCTTGAAGCCCTCGCCTTCCTTGCCGAGCATGTACTTGGCCGGCACGCGCATGTCCTCGAAGAACATGGAGCAGGACCAGGCGGCGCTGATGCCCATCTTCTTGTCCGGCTCGGCGCGGATGAACCCCGGGGTGTCCGTGGGGACCATGAACGCGGTGATGCCCTTGTGGCCCGCTTCCTTGTTGGTCATCGTCATCAGGACGATGGCGTCGGCCTTGGGGCCGTTGGTGATCCAGTTCTTCGAGCCGTTGATGACGTACTCGTCACCCTTGCGCACGGCGACCGTCTTCTGCGCGGCGGCGTCGCTGCCGGCCTCGGGCTCGGTGAGGCCGAAGCAGCCCAGCTTCTCGCCCCGGGCGAAGGGCGCCAGGAACTGCTCCTTCTGCGCATCCGTGCCGTACTTCATGATCGGATCGCAGTAGAGCGAGTTGTTCACGCTCATGATGACGCCGGTGGAGGCACAGCCGCGGCTGATCTCCTCCATGGCGATGGCGTAACAGACGTTGTCGAGCCCGGCGCCGCCGTTCTGCTCGGGAACGGCCACGCCCAGCAGGGACAGCTCGGCCAGCTTCTTCACCGCGTCGGTCGGCCAGGCGTGGTGCTCGTCCCACTTGCGGGCGTTGGGGATGAGCTCCTTGGCCGCGAACTCGCGGGTCATCCGCTGGATTTCACGCTGGATGTCGGTCAACTCGAAGTTCATGGAACCTCCATAATATGAGGGGCTTCCCTCTGGAACAGCGAAGACGCGGCGCGTGCGCGGAAGCGCGCCGTGGCGTGCCGGTGAGACACCGTCCGGTCGCCTGAGACCCGGGATTCCCCGGGAGTACCCCAGAACATATTGAGGGGCACCGTGACGTCGAGGCTGACGTCCAGCCGGTTCCCCTCCCCTGTCCATGCCCGCCGCACGACCACGGACAGGGTCCACGGTACCGTGTCCGGGTGCCGCTCGATGAAGTCATAGGACAACCCCAGCCCGGCCACGCCCCCCGAACC
>NZ_VHLB01000170.1:0-6538 GCF_006547365.1 Myxococcus sp. AB056
CTGGGGGCTCGCGGGGGCCTCGGGACGAGGGGCCGCGGCCTGGGGCGCGGCGCTGGTCTCCACGGCGAGGGGCTCTTGCGCGACGGAGCGAGCCAACCGCTCCACCATGTCCGTGGTGAGCGACTCCTCTTCCATGGCCGCGGCGGGCGGCGGTGGCGGCGGGGCCGCCTGGGCTTCCGGATCCAACGCCGCCGCGAGCTTCGCGAAGCGCAGGGCCAGGGGCTGGCGGTAGATGGTGGAGACCCACTCGCGGACGCGCACCTCGGTGGCCACCCAGAGCTCGAGCGGCTTGCCCAGGAGGAAGCCGACCTCGTCGAGCTCCTTCTTGGGCACCGGGTAGCCGCTGGCGACGTGCAGCGTGTTCCCGTCTAGGGACAGGGGGACGACGCACAGGCGCTCGGCGATTTTGGGCGGGATGAAGGAGGCGACTTCGGGATTGGGCTCGAAGTCCATCAGGTTCACCGGCATGAAGCCGGAGACCTCTCCGAGCATCGCGAGCACTTCCGCCTCGCTGGCGATGCCCTGCTCCAACAGCACGGAGTCCACCTGCCCGCCCAGGGTCTGGTGCTGACGCAGCACCTCCCCCGCCCTCTCCTGCGTGAGAAGCATGCGTGAGACGAGGAACTGGGCGAGACGGGCGGGCATGTAGGACGCGGCATCTTACGGCCGCGGCCGCAAGGCACAATGAGCCGGTGGTTCAGCTCGGTTGAACGACGAAGGTGGACGTCAGCTTGTCATGAAGCGTCTGCCCGCGCCGGTCGAAAAGCGCCATCCAGAAGCCACCAAGGAAGAAGACGAAGGACACGCCGGAAAGCAGGGCTCGCACGATGGCTCGTCCCGGTGCCGGGGCAATCCCATGTGTGTCCACCAGCCGCAGCCCCAGGAGCAGCCGTCCGAGCGTCCGGCCATTCCAGAGGAAGGCCGCCACCGCGCAGTATACGAGCGCGAGCACCAGAACGAGGAAAAACCCGGGCAGGAGGATGGTGTGGAAGGCGCGCAGCCAGGCCACGAAGGCATCCAGCCCCGTCAGCCCCGCTTCCGGCGTCTTCAGCCCCGTCACCGACGAGGCCAGGGTGAGGTAGAGCGCCGCCACGCCGGCGATGGCCGCCGTGTCGATGGTGAAGGAGAGCAGCCGCCGCCACAGGGAGGCTGGGCGGGCGTGCACTTCCGTGACGCCCGAGGCGGACTTGACCTGGGCCTTGGACGGGGGCGCCTTGATGGCCTCGGAGCGCGCCACCCCTACGGACACGCCGGGGAGAAGCGGCTCCATGTTCGGCAGGGCCGAAGGGGCCGCGGCCGGGGACTCCATCGCCGGGAGACCCGTGGAGGCGGCTTCGACGTGCTCCATGCGAGGCAGTCCGGAAGTGGACGCGGCGGGAGGCGCCGCCTGCTCCATGCGGGGCAGGCCCGCGGGAGGCGCCGCCTGCTCCATGCGGGGCAGGCCAACGGGCGCAATCGCAGGAGCCGCCAGCTGTGCCGGGGCCTGCGGGTGCGGCGCGGGCGCCACCGGCGGCGTTCCATAGGCCGGCGTCATGGGGGAACCCGTCGCGGGCTGGGGCTGAGCGGCGCGAGGCGCGGCGGCACCGGGCTGAGGCGGGCGCGGCGCGGCGCCTGGCTGCGCGGCGTGAGGCGTTGCGGCTCCCGCGTGCGGAGATGCAGCGCCAGGCTGCGCGGACCGAGGCGCGGCCTGCTGAGGCGCGGTGGCACCGGGCTGCGCGGCGTGGGGTAGTGCGGCACCGGGCTGCGCGGCGCGGGGCGCTGCCTGCTGGGGCGCGGCGACGGGCTGAGCGGGACGAGGCGCGGCGGCACCGGGCTGCGCGGCGCGAGGCGCGGCGACACTCGGCTGCGCGGCTCCGGCCTGCTGAGGCGCGGCGGCACCGGGCTGAGCGGCGCGGGGCGCGGCCTGCTGAGGAGCGGCGGCCCAAGGCGCAGCGGCACCCGGCTGAGCGGCACCGGCCTGCTGGGGCGCGGCACCCGGCTGCGCGGCGCGGAGGGCGGCGGCACCCGGCTGTTGCAGTGGCCGGGGCGTGGCGGCTGGCTGCGCCGCGCGAGGCATTGCGGGGCCCGGCAGCGGCGTGGACAGGGGGGCGACGGAAGGAGGAGGCGGCGGCGCATGCTGCGCCAGGTCGGCGAACGCGGGCGTGCCCGGGAGCGTCGAGAGCTCTTCCTCGCGTTGCTCCGTGCGGCGGTCGATGCGGATGTCGCGATCGAGGAGGCTGGGCACTCCGGGTGAGCGGACAGTGACGGTGTCGCAGGCCGCGCACTCACCCACGGGTGGAAGCATGGCACCGCACTTCAAGCACTTGGACAACGGACTCCTCCCGGCTGGACGACTGCTACATGAAAAGACAGCCATGAGCCGGGGGCAAGAAAAGTGCGAGCCCCCGAGGTCCCTTGCTCGAAGGACCGTCAGGGGCTCATCACCGTGTCATGCGCGTATCCCTCGGGGGGACGTCGCGTGGAGAGTCCTTCACTCTCAGGCATGTACCCGTCGCCGCCCGGCTGCGCCCACCAGCAGGAGCACGACGATTGCGCCAATCACCGACATGATGATGCCTGAGGGCCTCAGGTCGAAGAGCCGACCATCACGCTGGAACAGCGAACCGACAAGGCCGCCCACGAGCGAACCGACCATGCCGAGCAAGGTCGTTGCGATGAGCCCCATGCTCTGCTTCCCGGGGAGGATGGCGCGGGCGATGAGACCCGCGATGAGGCCGATGACGATGAATGCGATGATCCCCATGAGTGTCTCTCCTGTGTTGAGGGTCCCCCTGAGGTCCCCTACGGCAGAAACGTAGGAATCATCTTCGGACAGTGTGAACCGCCCACTCCGTGCGCTCGGCTGCCCCCCTGCTACCCGAGTTCGTCGTCCAGGTGCATCATCACCGCCAGCGCCGCGAGCGCCGCCGTCTCGGTACGGAGGATGCGCTTGCCCAGGGTGACTGGCCGCGCGCCCAGGGCCGTCAAGGCATCCACTTCTTCACGCGCAAGCCCCCCTTCGGGGCCAATCACCAGTGCCACGGCGGTGCCCGCGCCCGCGGCCCGGAACGCTTCGCCCAAGGGCACGGCCGACTCTTCCTCGTCGAGCACGAGCAGCACGGTGCCCGCGGTCAGCGAGCGAGCCGCATCCAGCAGTGGGGCAGGCGTGGCCACGCGTGGCACGTCGTTCCTGCGGCACTGCCGAGCGGCCTCCTCGACAATCTTCGTCCACCGGGAGGTGCGCTCCTCCGCGCGCTTGGGCTCGAGCTTCACGACACTTCGCGCCGTGGCGACGGGGTGGAAGGCGGTGGCGCCCAGCTCGGTGCCTTTCTGGAGCACCAGCTCCAGCTTGTCGCCCTTGGGCAGGCCTTGGAGGATGCTGACCTCGCGGCGCGGAGGGGCCACGCGCGCGGTGCCCAACGTCACGCGCACGACATCTGCCGTGACGTGGGCCACGCGGGCCTCGAAGGCCCGGCCCTTCCCGTCGAAGACCTCCAGCGCGTCGCCTTCCTCCAGCCGCAGGACATGCAGGAGGTAGTGACGACGCTCGCCGGTCAGCTCCACTTCGGCGGGAGCGGGCTCGGGCAACGGGGCGAAGAGGCGGACCAAGGCGATTTCTCCAGAGCGCGGGGGGTTGGACTCTGACCCTGGGGGCCACCGACTTCAAGGTGTCAGGTTGGCAGACAGTTGCTCCGTCCGCGTCCTGGCGTGCTCAAAAGATGCGCTGACTGCGGAAGCCCAGGGTCCTCGCTGTCGTGGGGGAGTTGAGGCACGATAGCGGGCAGTGCTCGTCACCATGCGTCGCAGCGACAAAGCCACATCACACTCCAACGAAGATGTGGTGCTGGCAACCAGCTCGCTTCAGGGCGAGCGCCGCGTGGCCATCGTCCGCGTCCTGGTGGTGTTGCTGATGGCGGTCAGCCAGGTCGTCATCGCCTGGGGCGGAGGGGAGACGTACTCGGCACCGGTGGACGGCGTGCGCCTGCAGGCGATGGCCGCGTACGTGCTCTTCTCCGTCGTCGCCATCGCGGTGCTGCTGCTCCAGAAGCCGCACCCGAAGCGGGCCCGGTGGCTGCCCGTGCCCACGACGCTGGCGGACACCAGCTTCTTCTCCTTCATGGCGTGGCACACCTGGCGCATCTCCGGCGTCTTCGATGCCGGCATGTTGTGCGCCAGCCTGGGCATGGTGCTGGCGTTCTCCGTGGTGCGTTACTCGTGGTGGCACGTGCTGTTATCCACGGTGCTGTCCAGCGGCGCCTATGCGCTGCTCGCGTGGATGACGGGGCACGGCTCGGTGGCGCGCATCAGCTTCGTCCTCATCTGCTACGGCGCCTTGGGCGCGCTCATCGCGCTGACGAACTCGGAAGTGGGTGGCATGTTCCTCAATTTGCGGCGCCGCGACGGCCTGTCCCGCTTCCTGCCCCGGCAGGTGGTGGAGCGGGTGATGCAACTGGGGGATGACTCCCTCCAGCCGGTGCAGCGCGACGTCACCATCCTCTTCAGCGACATCCGCGACTTCACCACGCTGAGCGAGACGCTGGACCCGGGACAGGTGTTGGAGTTGCTGGACGACTACTTCGGGCACATGGCCCACATCGTCATGGCGCGCCACGGCATCGTGAACAAGTTCCTGGGCGACGGGATGCTCGCGTGCTGGGGCGTTCCGGATGCGCGCGAGAACCACGCGGAGCTGGCCATGCGGGCGGCGCTCGACATGCGCGCCAAGCTGGAGGACATCAACGCTCAGCGCGTGCAGCGAGGCCTGCCGCCGCTGCGCATCGGCATCGGGCTGCACACCGGCATGGTGGCGGCGGGCATGCTCGGCGGCGCCGAGCAGCACGAGTACACCGTCATCGGTGACGCGGTGAACCTGGCGTCTCGCGTGGAGGGCCTCACCAAGTCCCACGGCGTGGACATCCTGGTGAGCGAGCGGACGTGGCAGATGAGCGGCGGGCATTTCACGGGCGAGCGCCTGGGCGAAGCGCACGTGAAGGGCCGGCGGGAGTCCGTGGTCGTCTACTCCCTGCACGGCCCGCGCACCCATGAGGACGTCCCGCCCGTGCTCAAGGCCGCGGCGGGCACGTAGCGCCTCGCCGCGGCTTGGGGGCTCAGGCGGGCTGTGACACGCCGGGGTCCGTCATCACCTCGGCCCGCAGCGTCTGCTTCATGCCCAGCGAGAACAGGGCCACGGTGAGCAGGTACACGGGCTCGATGAAGAAGAGCAGGGGTCCGCCCAGGGACAGGCCATGCGTCTTCTTCTCGAAGACGACGTGCGCGCCGACGACGAGCGCGAAGCGCACGGCCATGACGCCCACCGCCACCGCGGTGGCGGTGCCCACCGGAAACCTCGCGACGACGGCCTCCGCGGCGAGCAGCGTGGGCGCCAGGGGCAGCGCCATCAGCAGCCCCGCCGTCCACTCCAGGGAGACGGCGTAGAGGACTACCGCGAGCAGCAGCACGTGCGCCGCCGTGAGCGCCGCGTCACCCACGGGCAGCCGGACGAAGCTGAGCGGGACGAGCAACGCGAAGATGAACATGTAGGCCCCCACGAAGTGCACGGCGCGGCTCACGCCGTTCTCATGCAGGGGCAACCAGACGCGCAGCTTGTCGGCGAAGCTCGTCATGGCGTGGGACTACGCGCGGACCGGCGTGGTGGCGGCCTGCTGCTGCGGCTTGAGGACGTAGTCCCCCAGGAGCACCGCGACGAAGAAGAGCGGACCCACCAGCGCGTGCACCAGGTTGGTGAGGAAGGAAGGCGACTTCTTCTCCCACACGCTGTGTCCGGCCAACTGCACCAGCCACGCGAACGCGGCCATGACCACCACGCTCCACGTGGGCATCATCCGGCCCACCGGGAAGCACGCGGCCATGAAGAGCACCACGATGATGCCCAGCTTCACGTCGGCGCGCAGGTACCAGACCGCCGCCAGGGCCAACACCACCATGCCCAGCGTCAGCGAGCCGCCGGGAATCGCGGGCACCGCCATCAAGTGCACCCAGTCCAGCATCGCGACGATGTGGAGCACGATGAGCGGGATGGCAATCTTGTGCGTCAGCCGGTTCGTCGGGTGCTGATGCGAGGAGTAGTACTCGTCGAAGAGGGCGACGACATGGGGCTTGAGCATGCGTCCTCCGGAAGCGAAGGGGTGTGGATGCTCCGCAGCGTAGGGGAAGTGGCGCGGGGTTTCCTGGCCGCGGACGCCAATCTCCTGGCCGAGCACGCCACCCGGGCTCAGCCCGCTTCGGGCCGTTCACGCCAGACGCGGGGCGTCATGCCCGTCCACCGCTTGAAGGCGCGGTCGAAGGTGCTCAGCTCCGAGTACCCCAGGAGGAAGGCCACCTCGCTGACCCCCAGGTGCGCGTCCCTCAGGTAATCGAAGGCCAGCTCACGGCGCACTGCGTCGACCTCGTCCTGGAAGGACGTGGCGTGCTCGGCGAGCCGGCGCTGGAGGGTGCGGGGGCTGACGTGGAGCTGCCGGGCCACGTCGCCCATCTGCGGCGCTCCGTTCCGCAGGGAGGCGCGGAGGGCGTCGCGGACCTGTTGCAGGAAGGGGGGCGT
>NZ_VHLB01000171.1:0-6267 GCF_006547365.1 Myxococcus sp. AB056
ACCCACGCCCGTGTCGCCGCCCAGCTTGCCCAGCATGTTCCAGGCCTGGTGCCGGTGGGCGGGAACCTGCTTGCTGAGGTCCTCGAGCATGGCGGCGAGCTCGGGCGTGGCCTTGGGCATGGCCTTCTGGGCGGTGAGGACCATGCCCATGACGGCGTCATGTCCCGTCACCTGTGAGGCCAGATAGGCAGAGTCGAAGGGCGCGCCGCGGATGACCTGGAGCTGCTCCATCGTGGCCTTGTCCTTGGCCATGGAGGCTTCTTCCGCGTCGTTCATCGGCTTGGGGGATTCGGCCAGCTTCAGGCCCTTGCTGCGCGCGTAGGACGTGAGCTTCTGGTCCAGCGCGGTGTGCGCCTTCATCATGATGGTGCCGAAGGCCTTCACGTCTGGATTCTGGGAGTGTTGCTGGGCGAGCTTGCCCGACTTGATTTCGTGCTGGTTCGCCAGGTGCAGCCGGTCGAGCAGCGCCTTCTCGTCCGTGGGAGCGGTGTAGCCGCGGTACGTGGCCATGCCCTTTTGAACGGAGACCGTGTCCTGTTGGGAGGGCGGGCTGTCGGGCATGCCGGACTGAGCGAATGACGCGCCCTGGGTGAACAGCGAGGCGGCGAGGACGAGCCCCGGGAGGGGATGCTTCATGGGGTGCTGCTCCTTGTGCGTGAGGAAAGGCGGGCGCGCACGTTGGAGCGGCGTCGGAGCGGGATGCACGGCGCGAGAAGACGCGTCCGTGCGCCACTTCACGCAGAGGGAGGAGAGGGTGCGGCGGATGACGGTGGCGCTGCCCACGTGGCCGACCCACTGCGTTCAGTGCTTCACCGGACGTGGTGCGTCGGGAGCGGGCGGTACAGGGTGCTGCGGGGTGGACGACGTTGGCGGGGGATGAACAGGACCGGCGATGTCCTCGCGGTGTTGCCAGGGCCAGCGCCCCTCCAGCTCCACGGTGAGGGTGAAGCTGAGGAAGGTTCGGATGAGGACGATGAGCCCGAGCACCAGCACGCCATCCAGCGTGGGGCGTTGGCTCACGGTGCGAATGATGTCGGCGGCGACGAGGAACTCCAGGCCCAGGAGGATGGCGCGGCCCAGGTTGAGGCGGAAGCGCCGGTAGGCCTCACCGGCGGGGAGCTGCTGCCGCGTGGCGAGCACCACGAGCGCGAGCACCGCCCCCAGCACCATGCTGCCCACGCCGGCCCACTCCATGAGCTGGGCGGCAAGCGAGATGAGGGAATGGACCTCCATCAAGCCTCCCGTGCGGGAAGCTAGGCATGGTGGAGACTTCCGTCATGGAGCGGCCTGCGTAAGGGGCGCATGCCCGCTCCCGTGACGCGCCAGGGATGGAGGCGACGAGAAGGTTCGCCGAAGCCGCGAGGCCGTCGTCACGCCGTTGGCTGTCGAGGCGTAACGAAGCCCGTTTCAGTTCCCCGCGTCCGGCTTCTCGGGCTGCGCTTCCTTCGGTGCCTCCGCGTCCGGCGTGCCCGACACGTTCATCTCCGACAGCCCGCTCTCGTCACGCAGGAACTGCTGCGCCACGCGGTCCACCTCTTCGACCTTGAGCCCCGTGAGCAGCGCGCTCGCCTGCCGCGCGCGGTCCGCCAGCGCCGTCTCACCCATGGAGCCGTGGATGCGCGTCAGGGCCAGGTGGATTTCTGGGTCGAACGGGTCCGACGCCAGCGCCTCCAGGTAGGCCGTCTTCGCCTTCGGGTAGTCCTTCCGGTACAGCAGGATGCGGCCCAGGTGGACGTTCGTCGACGGTGAGCCCGGGTGCACGCGCAGGCTGCCGCGCAGCACGCCCTCCGCCTCGTCCAGCCGCCGCAGCTCCAGCAGCGCCAGCGCGTACTTGTTGGACACGGACTCGTACTTGTCGCCCACCAGCTTGTGCGCCTTGGCGTACTCCTCCGCGGCGGCCTTCACGCGGTTGCGCTCGCGCAAGAGCTCGCCCAGGTGCGCGAACTTGCGCGCCGGCACCTCCGTCACCTCCTGGAAGTCACCGAAGGAGATTTCGCGCCCCTTCTTCTCGCTCTCGTCCTTTACCTTGCCCTTGGCGTTCTCCTTCAGGACCACGCGGTCCTCGCGCGGCAGGAGCTCGGTGGGGAAGGGCTGCTTCTTGATGTGCGCCAGCCAGGACTTCTCGAAGAGGGCGAAGGGCATCCCCATGGCCGTCTCCACCGCCTTGCGGTCCTTCTGCCCGGCCTTCAGCTCCTGGATGATGGCGCGCAGACCCGCCGTGCCCTTGACGCTGTGCACGTAGTCGATGGCGTAGAACACCTCCGCGAACGCGGTGGCCGCGTCCTCCGCCGTGGGCAGCAGCGCGATGGACGGGTGCATCTTCTCGAACGGGATGAGCGTGTCCGCCTTCACCCGCTTGCCCAGCAGTGCCTGGGTGGACGGCGTCATCGCCAGGCCCGCCTTGCCGCGCCAGCGCGACTCCAGGAACTTGGCCAGGCCCTCATGCAACCAGATGGGCACCGTGTTGCGGCTCATCTGGCTGATGACCAGATGGATGTACTCGTGCGCCAGCGTGTCCTGCCAGTCGTAGCCGCGCGCCACCGCCTTCGGACTGGTCACCATCAGCTTGTTGAACTTGCAGATGGCGATGGTGCCCGTGGTGCCAATCTGCTTCTCCGTCAGCGTGCTCACCCGCGCCAGCTCGCGCGCGTTGCTCACCACCTCCACGCGAATCTTGCCGCCCGGCGGCGTCCAGCCGAGGTCCTCCTTCATCGCCCGGTGGATGCCCTCCAGCGTCTCCAGCGCATAGGGCACCAGCACCGCTTCCTTCCCCTTGGGGTACTGGAAGATGAAGTGCTCGCTCTCCGCGCGCTCGTGGTCCTTGACGATGGCGCGCGTGTCCTTGGCCAGCCGCAGGTAGCTGCCCGGTTTGTCCTCGATGTTGGCGCCCTCCAGGAGCGCCACCGCGTCGTCGTAGCGTCCCTCCTCGAAGGCCACCCGGCCCTGGAAGTACTTCAGCGGCTCCACGTCGGCGGGGAGGAGCTTCTCCACCTCGGACAGCTCGCGCCGGGCGCCGGGCACGTCCCAGTCGTCCAGCTCCGTCTCCACGCGGCCCAGCCGCTCCTTCACCTCGTCCTTGAGCGAGCTGGACTGGGCCCACGCCGCCTGAGGCACGCAGAGGAGCCCCACGGCCATCGCCGCGACGAGGGCCCCGAATCCGGAGGAATGCTTCAGCGCGTGGCGGCTCACTTCACCAGCTCCTCGTAGTAGCGCTTCACCTGCTCCCGGTACTTCTCCGGAGCCCCCTGCTTCATCGCGTCCAGCAGGTCCTTGCGGAACTCCTTCGGCGCCTGGAAGGCATCCTCGTCCGGCAGCTCCACCTTCTGCTTCGGGTCTCTCCCGTTGCCCTGCTGACGGCGGCCCATGCCCATGGGCAGCGGGAGCCCGCCCTTGCCGCCGCGCTGGCCTTCCTGCATCTGTTGCTGGAACTGGCGCAGGCCCTCCAGCGCCGCCTGCTGCTCGCCGTAGCCACGGCCCGGGTCCTTGCCCTGCATCCGGCGGGCGGCCTCACCCATGCGCTGGCCGGCGCCCTCCATCTGCTGCGTGGCCTCCTCGCCGAAGATGGGCGCCATCTGCTGCATCTCCTCCATCTGCTGACGCAGGCCCTGCGCGCGCTCCTCCAACTGCGACTGCTGTTCGCCCAACTGCTGGAGCTGCTGCTTCTCCTGCTGCGACAGCTGCGAGCCCGGAGGAGGGAAGAGCGACTGGAGCTGCCGGTTCACCTCCGACACGTTGCGCGCGTCGCGGTTGAGGCGCTGCGCCAGCTCCGTGGACTGCTTCACCACCTCTTCCGGGTTGCCGAACATCTCGTCCAGGTGGCGCTGCTGCTCGCCCATCATCGCCAACTGCCGGGCCGCGTCCTCCGCCCGCGCCGCCGCCTCCGCCGCCAGGTCGTAGTCGTTCACCTTCAGCGCGTTCTCCACGTTCTGGAGCTCCGCCTGGGCCTCCTCCAGCGGGCGCGCGGCGCGGCTGTTGAGCTGGCTGGGCTCCAGCGCCTTGTAGTCCTCCTGCGCCTGCTGCACCTTGCGCATCAGGCTGTCCTTGATGGCCTCGCCCTTCTCCGACAGCCGCTCGCGGTTCTGTGAGCGGGCCTGGTCGCGAAGCTGCTTCGTCTGGTCCGCGACGCGCTGCTGCTCCTGCACGGTGCCCTGCAGCTCCTCCATGAACTTGCCGAACTTCTCCGCCAGCTCGGGGTACTGCTCGCCGCCGAACTCGTCGCTCGCCTGGTCCAGGTTCTCGAGCATCTCATCCATCTGCATGCCCAGTTCCTGGAGCTTCGCCAGGGCCTCGTCCGCCTTGCCCTCGCGCATCAGCTTCTCCACGTCGTCGAGCGCGCTGCGCAGGTCCTGGTCCTTCATCATCTCGGACAGGGCCTCGGCGTTGAGGTGCTCGTCGCGGATGCCCTTGCGCATCTCCGCCATGCGCTGCATCAGTTCCTGGATGCGGGACTTGAGCTGCTGAATCTGCTCCATCACCGCCTGGCGCGCGGCCTCGTCCGGGTTGGACTTGTACTGCTCGATGAGGTTCGCCAGCTCGCGCCGCTCGTTGGACAACTGCTTGGCCATCTCCTGGAGCGCCTCCAGCTTCTGCCGGTCCAGCAGCGACTCCAGGTAGAGGATGTCCTTCTCCAGCTCCGTAATCTCCTCGTTGACCACGGCGGTGAGGCGGTTGCCCGTGCCCCAGTCCTCGCCGCGGGCGCGCTGCGTGCGCAGGTAGAGCCGGCGCAGCTCCGCGGTGCCGCGGATGTGGCTGCCCAGGGACTCGGAGATGTTGCTCAGCGCGGAGACCAGCTCGGTGGGCACGTCGCGCTCGCGCGCCAGCTCTTGCGCCAGCGTCTTCATGTCGGCGACGAGGCTCTCCCCGCTGGTGTCCACCGTGGCCCCGGCGGTGATGGCCTGCGGGTCCTTCTGCTTCGCGCGCTCCGGGCCTTCCAGCCGGTCCGCGAGGTGGTCCACCATCCGGCCCCACAACTGCTCCGCCTTCTCCAGCGCTGCGCGACGGTGCTCGGCCGCGGAGTACACGCGCAGCACCTGCGTGCGGCTGACGCCCTTCTTGGGGCCCTCCACCGCGTCGTTGTCCTGCGCCTCCACGTAGTAGGTAATCCGGTCACCCGGGTCGAGCTTGAGGTTGTCCAGGCTCCACGAATAGGTGCCCCGGTGGCGCCGGCCGTCCTCGCGCGGCAGCGGCACGCGCGTCTCCTGCTGGGCGCCGGGCGCGCGGAACACGAGCGCCATGCCGGACAGCCCGTAGTCATCCGACGCCTCGTACTTGAGCGCCACCTGGTCGCCCGGGTCGATCTCCAGCTCCACCGTGGGCGTGAGCAGCGACACCTCGGGCGCCTTGTCCGCCTCCACCGTGAGGGCGATGTCCGGCCCCACCGCGAGCGCCTTGTCCCGCGCGCCGTAGAAGGCGAAGCGGTAGTGGCCGGACTGCTTCGCGACGAAGCTGCCCTCCAGGTCCCGGTTGCCCGTCACCTTCAGCGGCAGCGCCTGGCCGTTGACCACCAGCTCCGCGCGCTCCACCGGACGGTCCGAGCGCGTCTTCAGCAGGATTTCCGTCCCCGCCGGCGCACTGATTTCACCGTTCGTTCCGGGCACCGTGCGCGGGGCCAGCCCCGTGTACGCGGGGTAGCGGTACGTCAATTCGATGTCGCCGGTGATGGGCTCCACCTGCGCCTGGGCCTTGGGGCTCGCCGCCACTTCGCGGATGCGCGCCACGCCGGCGGACCAGCGGTCACCGAGCACGACCATCAGCACCAGCAGGGCCAGCAGCGCGCCGCCCGCGCCCAGGGCCACGTGACGCACCGGGCGGCTGTCCACCACGGTGCGGACATCCACCGTGCGCGCCCGCGCGTCCATCTCCCGCAGGAAGGCGCTCGCGAGCGCCGGAGAGCCGCTGCCCGGCGCGTCCGGCTCGCGCATCAGCTCCACCGCGGCCAGCACGTCCAGCGACAGCTCCGGGCGCTTTTCGCCCACCAGGCGCGCGGTGAGGACGTCGTCTCCCACGCGGCGGCGCACCAGCCACAAGCCGAAGACGCACGTCACGGCCACGCCCACCGGCAGCGCCGTCCACAGCAGGGACGCGCCCGCGCGCGGCGCCACCAGCGCCAGGAAGCCGCCGGCCACCAGCAGCAGCGCCACGGTGGTCACGCCCAGCATACCGCCCTGGAGCCACAGGTACCGGCGCTGGCGGCCCTGGACGGTGGCGAGCAACGCCTCCACGCCCGGGGCTTCCAGGGGAGGGCGGGCTTGTGACGCGGGAGGTGAC
>NZ_VHLB01000172.1:0-6260 GCF_006547365.1 Myxococcus sp. AB056
GGGCTCGGAGATGTGGATAAGGGACAGGGCGGGCCCCGCTCGATTTCGCGCGCCAGGGCCACCGTCTGCGGCAGCGGCGTGGTGTCCAGCTCCTCACGCAGTAGGCGACGGCACCGCTCGAAGGCGTTGAGCGCGGCCATGCGGTCGCCCGCCACGTAGTGCAGCCGCATCAGCCGGCGCCACGCTTCTTCCGAATACGGGTCCATGCTGAGGAGCTGCTCCGCGAGCGCCAGTGCACCCGTCAGGTCCCCCCGCTTCTCCCGCAACTCCGACTCCGCCACGGCGGCCCGGCGGCGAAGCTTGTCCAACCGCTCACGCGCGCCTTCCAACCATGTTTGGAATTCTGAGCAATCTTCGTATTCCAGGACACCCAGGAGAACACCTTCCAGTGCGAGGGCTTCCGCGTATCGCCCCTCGAGCACGTGGGCCTGGAGTTCGGCGGCGTCCGAGACAACACCCTCACACAGCGAGAGGACATCGGTGCCCTGGACCAGCTCCGCGCCGCAGGCGAGCCGCAGCCGGCGCAGGAGCTGTCGCATGTTGTTGCGCGCGGTCGCCTCCCCGGACTCCGCCCACAGGAGGCCGGCAAGACGGTACTTCGGGTGGGGGCCTTCCAATGCCAACCATGCGAGCACCGCCGCGGTCCGCCGCTCCAGCGGGATGCGTGTGTCGCCGACCCGGAGCCGGGCTTCGCCCAAGAGTTCCAGGTGAAAGCGTTGTGTATTTACCAGGCCGTCGGCTGCCATGTCCTCCGGGATTCCTCGCATGGGCGGGGCTCTAAGGTAACACGTCCGCCGATAACCTCCGTAACGGGTAGGGATTGCCCCAGCAGTGACAATTTTTGCGTGTGGTTTTTCCGTCACACGGCAGCTCGCCGCTCTGAGCGGATGCTGATCCAGGCTTCCGGACCCGTCACACCGTGGTCACACCTGATTCGTTATTAAAAATGCCAGACATTGCCCCGGGAGGCATCCATGGGTTGTGACAGTCAGCAGACGGACGCGCAGGTGGACGTCATCATCAGCGGATGTGGTCCGGTGGGAGCGTTGACGGGCAACCTGCTGGGTCTCATGGGTGTGCGCACCTTGCTGCTGGAGCGGGACGTGGCGCCGCACGGCGAGCCCCGGGCCTTTTCGTGCGACGACGAGGGCCTGCGCATCTACCAGTCCACCGGACTGTTGGATTTATTGCAAAGCGACATGCGGGAAAGCCGTTTCGCGGAGTACGTGGGCGGCACGGGCAAGCGCTTCGCGGAGATTCACACCGGCGAGACGGACTTCGGCTTCGGCCACACGCCGCTGTGGTTCTTCCACCAGCCGCTGCTGGAGGGCGCGCTGCGCGACGGGCTCAACCGCTTCGAGCACGTGGAGCTGCGCAAGGGCGTGAGCGTGGAGGCCGTGGTGCAGGACTCCGACGGGGTGACGGTGCGCTACCACGACTCGGTCACGGGCGAGCAGCGCACCATCCGCGCGAAGTACCTGCTGGCGTGTGACGGCGCGCGCAGCACCGTGCGCAAGGCGCTGGGCATCTCGATGTCGGGACGGGCCTATGGCGAGCCCTGGCTGGCGGTGTCCGGCACCGTGGTGGAAGGGGAGGTGCCGGAAATCTGCCGCTTCGTGTGCGACCCGAAGCGTCCGGCCTTCGTAGCCACCGGCGCGGTGAACCAGATTCGCTGGGAGTTCATGATGATGCCCGGCGAGACGCGCGAGCACCTGGAGAAGTCGGAGACCATCTCCGAGCTCATCGCGCCGTACGTGGACCCCAAGCGCGTGC
Organism: Myxococcus sp. AB056; assembly: GCF_006547365.1. Classification (NCBI taxonomy): domain Bacteria; kingdom Pseudomonadati; phylum Myxococcota; class Myxococcia; order Myxococcales; family Myxococcaceae; genus Myxococcus; species Myxococcus sp. AB056. The sequence continues at coordinate 1,774 of NZ_VHLB01000172.1, forward strand.
GCATCGAGCGTGCCTCGGTCTACACGTTCCACTGCCTCAACGCGGCGCGTTGGCGCCAGGGCAACGTCTTCCTGCTGGGTGACGCGGCGCACACCATGCCGCCCTTCATGGGCCAGGGCCTGGTGTCGGGGATGCGGGATGCATCCAACCTGGCGTGGAAGCTGAAGCGGGTGCTCCACGGGCAGTCCTCCGCGTCGCTGCTGGACACCTATGAGCAGGAGCGCCGGCCGCACGTGGAGGCGGTGCAGAAGCTGTGTGTGCGGGTGGGGCACCTGTTCCTGGCGCGCAACCCCCTGGTGGCCTCCGCGCGTGACGCGCTGATGCGCACCCTTCAGCGCATCCCCCGGGTGCGCAAGTTCATCGAGGGCTTCGAGTTCAAGGAGGCCCCGGCGCACGCGAGCGGCTACTACTTCGGCGACAAGGGCGAGTACTTCATCCAGCCGCGCGTGAAGCTGCCGTCGGGTGAGGAGGTCCTGCTGGACGACACCCTGGGCAATGACTTCACGGTGCTGTGCCGGGGCAACGCGCCGTCGGCGGAGCTGGAGGCGGCGCGCGAGCTGGCCGAGTCGCTGGGGGGCCGCATGATGACGTTCCATCCTCCGGCGGAGGCAGTGGACGAGGCCTCCGAGGATGCACCCGCGGTGGTGGACGTCACCGGAAAGCTGGCGGACTGGTTCTCCAAGCACGCCGCGGACGTGGTGGTGCTGCGTCCGGACCGGTTCGTCTACGGCGCGGTGCGGTCGCGGCGCCTGCCGGAGCTGCGGGAGGCGCTCGGGGTGTAGGGCCAGGAGCTCCGTCGGTGAGTAACTAAGTGGTTAGTTGATTTGAAACTAAGCCCTTAGTAGTTTGCGCGTCACGGAGGTTCGCTCGTGACTCGCAAGCCTGAGCCCGAAGTGGCTCCACGGCCGTTGACGCCGGTGGAGCTGGAGTTGATGCACATCGTCTGGCGCCTCGGTGAGGTGAGTGTGGCGGACGTGCTCGCCGCGCTGCCGCCGGAGCGCGCGCTGGCGTACACGTCCGTCTCCACGGTGCTGCGCATCCTGGAGCAGAAGGGCGTGGTGCACAGCCGCAAGCAGGGCCGTGGCCACCTGTACTCGGCGGTGTTGCCGCGCGACGCCTATGAGGCGCAGAGCGTGCGCCACCTGGTGGAGACGGTGTTCGACGGCACACCCTCCGCGCTGGTGGCGCGGCTGGTGGAGGCGGTGCCCCTGTCCGCCTCGGACGTGGATCAGCTCCGCAAGCTGCTCGACGCGAAGGGGCGGAAGCCGTGAGCGCCGTGCTGCGCGAGCTCGCGTCGCTCTATCTGACGCAGGCGCTGTTGCTCGCCGTGGCGCCGCCGCTGGCCTGGCTGGCGCTGACGCTGCTGTCGCGGCTGGGCCGTCCCTTGTCGGCGCGGCAGTCCTTGAAGGTGGCGCGTGGCGTGTTGCTGCTCGCGCTGGTGCTGCCGTTGTTGGCCGCGGCCGTGCACGCGCTGGTGCCCACCGGGCCCCGCTTTACCTTCGAGCGTTCCGTGGCGCGCCACGCGGGACGGCTGCCCGCGCCCTTGTGGGAGCCGCGTCCGGTGGCGGAGCCTGCGCGGGCTCGGGAGTCCGCGCCCGCGCTGCCGCCCGTGCTGCCCGCGGCGGCGCTGGCGCTCTTGGTGGGAGGAGGCGCCTTCATCACACGGGCGCTGGTGCGTCACGCGCGCCTGCTGCGTCAGTTGGAGTCGCTGCCCCGCGTGCGCGGCGTGGGGCGCGTCGTCGTGGTGCTGGGCGAGGCGGGCATGCCGGCCTTCTCCGCGTGGTTTCCTCGCGCCGGGCGTCAGCCCTCCGCGTGGGTGGTGGTGCCGCCCGCGCTGCTGGAGGACGCGGAGTCCTTCCGGCTGACGGTGCTCCACGAGCTTCAGCACCACCGTCAGCGCGACACGCACCGGGCCTTCGCGCGGCTCGTCCTCACGGGCGCCTTCTTCTGGCATCCGGGCGCATATGCCCTGTCCCGGTGGATGGCCTCGCTCCAGGAGCTGGCGTGTGACGAATCGCTGGTGGCCACTGGCCGGGCCCAGGCGCAGGCCTACGCGCGGTGCCTGCTCCAGGCGGCTTTGTCGGTGCGGCCCGAGTCCCCCCTTCCCGCCGGTGTCACCGGCATGTCCCACCCCACCACCCGGAGAATCCAGATGCTCTTCCAGCCTCGTCCCGCCCGTGCCCAGGGTGTTTCCGCGCTCCTGGCCGCGCTGTGTCTCGTCCTGGTGCCGCTCGCGGCGCTGTCACAAGGCGTGGCGCAGGGCCGCGCGGTGACGCTCGCGGAGGCGCAGGCGCTCGCCCGGTCCAGCCAGCCGGAGGGAGATTTGCCGGTGGTGGTGGACGCGCATGTGTTGGCGCGGCTCAACACGCTCACCGGTTCGGAGAAGGGGCGCGCGTTCATGAAGCGCGCACTGGCCAACCTGAAGACGCAGCGGGAGCTGCTCTCCGCGCCGTTGCGCGCTCGGGGCTTGCCCGAGGGACTGCTGGCCGTGGCCGTCGTCGAATCCGCGGCGACGAACATGCCGGAGACGGATGGCCGGCCCTCGCTGGCGCCGGGCATGCGTGGCGCGGGTGTGTGGATGTTCATCCCGGAGACGGCGCGGCGCTACGGGCTGGAGGTGAGCGACGCGCGGGACGAGCGGCTGGACGTGGCGCGTGAAACCGAGGCCGCCGCCTCGCTGCTGTCGGACCTGCACGCGCGTTACGGCGACTGGCGGCTGGCGCTCGCCGCGTACAACCAGGGGGCGAAGAAGGTGGATGCGGCGCTTGCCGCGGGCGGAAGCCGGGATGCCACGGTGCTCGTCGACGCCGGGCATCTCAACGACTACGCCGCCACCGTGCAGGCGGGGTTGCTCATCCTGCGCAACCCTCACCTGCTGGACTGAGGTGGGCGCGGCCTAGAAGCGGAACTGCATCCGCACGCCGCCGGACAGCCAGGCGTGGACCGTCTTGTTGTCGATGCTCTCCGACTCCGACTTGGAGACATCACCAATGATGGGCACGTTCTTCATCTCAATGCTGGTGGTCGACGACTGGTAGACGCCGGCCGCCAGCGACAGGTAGGGCCCGATGGAGAACGTGTCGTTGATGCGATAGTCGGCGCCGGCCTGGAGGGCGGCGAACTCGATGCCGCGGACGCCCGTGCCAACGGTGCCCTCCACGCCGTCCTCGCTCGAGGTCACATTCAAGTTGAGCATCTCGTAGCCGATGCCCAGGCCCATCCAGGGCATGAGCTTCTCTCCCGCCCGGAAGTGGTAGGACGCGTTGATGCCGAAGCGCATCTGGTTGGCGGAGCAACTGACTTCCGGGTCGCAGTCCTCGGCGATCAGCACGGGCGCGTACTGAAAGTAGGCCCCCAGGTAGACATTCGAGTTGAAGAAGTATCCCGCCTCCACCTGCAAGGGGATGGCGCTCTTGAACGCCTCGCTCATCTTGGGGGTTTCGCCGAGCTCGGAGCCCGCGGCGTGCCCCAGTGGGACGCCGTAGCCCGCACGCAGTCCCAGCGCGAAGCCCCGGTCCTCCTGGGCCTGTTCGACATCGTCGGCGCTCTTGAAATTCTTGCGCCCGACGTTGCCGTCATCGCGCCAGTCCGCAGCGAAGGCGGGAGCGGACAACATGAGGGAGAGGGTCGTGAGCTTCCAGAGCGTGCGGGGCGTGGTCATGATGTGCGGGTTCCACATGGAGAAAGGCATCCGCCGTTGCGGTGGATGCGCCTGCTGACGCGAGCGTGTTGGGAAAATTCAACGGTCGGCAACCGGCCGTGTCGCGCGCGCGGGGCGTCCTCCTCGTGGGTATCGCCGCGTTGGGGGTGTATGCGTTCCAGGTCGCGTCCGGCCGCCGGCAGCTGCGCGGTGGGGCGTGCGGCCTCACGCGCCGGAGACACTTCCCAGCATCCGCAGCGCCAGCTCGGCGTGGGTCTTCGCCAGGGTCTCCACCGCGATGGGGCCGCCGGGTTCGAACCAGTGGGGGATGCGCGAGCCCATCCCCACAATCGCCGCGGCGGTGATTTGGGGGTGGAGCGGGGAGAACTGTCCCTGGGCCATGCCGCGCTGGATGGCGTCCAGCAACATGGCGTTGGCCTTGTCCCGCAGCGCTTGCGCGGGCGCCGCCAGCTCCAGGCTCAGCGCGTAGAACTCCTCGTTCACCACCAGCGCGAGCTGCGGATGCTCCGCGTGGACGCGCGTGTGCGCATGAACCAGCGCGCGCACCTGGTCCGCCGGCGTGGGCTTCGCGCCCTGGAACGCGGTCTCCAGCGCCTCGAAGTGGGCCTCGTGGCCAATGCGCACCAGCTCCGCGAGGACGTGGTCCTTGGCCGCGAAGTGGGCGTACAGCGCGCTGGGCCGCAGCTCCAGGGCTGACGCCAGGTCCCGAATGGACGTGTCGTGATAGCCGCGGCTCGCGAAGAGCTGCAGGGCCGTCTCCAGGATGCGTCGGCGTGTGCCTTCGGGGGGCGCCGCCGCCGTGGGGGGGAGGCGGGCGGCCGTGGCG
>NZ_VHLB01000173.1:0-5942 GCF_006547365.1 Myxococcus sp. AB056
GCGCGGGGCGGCTCGGGCGGAGGCGCGGCCACGGGGGCCGGAGCGATGAAGCCGATGACCGTCTTCTCGTCGGAGGCGTCATCCAGCCCCTCGAGCGGATCCTCCGAGTCGGTGCCCAGCGAGTCGAGCGTGGAGAAGTCCTCCTCCACGCCTTCCACCACCGCCTCGGGCGGCGCGACGACGACTTCTTCCTCGAAGGACGGCGTCTCCTCGGGCGCGGACAGGTCGCCGAAAGCGGCGTCCAGGTCCAGCTCCTCCCCCGTGACGGAAGGCTCCTCCGCGGTCTCCACGGAGATCTCCTCGCCGAAGTCCGCCGTCATCGGCTCGTCACCGAGCGCGTCCAGCGTGAGGCTCTCGTCGACGACGTCCTCGGTGGCGGGCAGCTCGGGGAAGCCGATCAGCGCGCCCGCGCGCTCCACCAGTTGATCCGCGTCCACCGGCTTGGCGACGTACTCGTCGGCGTGGGCCTTCAGCTTGCGGTGCTGCGCGAAGCCGTCCGGGTTGCCGATGATGATGATGGGGACGTTCTTGAGGTCATCGTCCTTCTTCAGCTTGCCGCAGATGAGGTAGCCGTTCTGTCCCGCGGACAGGTCCACCGCGAGCACCACGAGGTCCGGTCGGTCCCTGCGGATCTGCTCCACACTGCCCTTGCCGTCGGTCGTCTCGTCGACCGTGAAGCCCCGGCCCTCCAGGGCCGAGCGCAGGGTGGCGGAGAGCGCGGTGTCGCTTTCGACGATCAGGATTTTCTTCGACATGGAGGGACGGCCCGTCCTGGTGTGCGGCGCGCACAAACGCCCTACCGGCCGCGACGCGCAAGGTGATGATGTGCGTCGAGGCTATCGGCCATGCGCGGGAGCGTCAATGTTCGGACCGAGCGGAATTCCGGCTGCCCGGGGAGCGGGCAAGCGCCGTCACACAGCCGACGTTTCCGTCACTGAGGGTACGTCACCGGCTCGATGGAGATGGGAGGCCAGGAGTGCGGCGTGCGCGGCGCGGGCGGGAGCGAATACAGCGGCTCGTCGGCCTCCGGCGCGGACTTGCGCGCGATCTTCTCACCGCTGTCGCGCTCGGCGAGCATCCGACGGATGTCGCTTTCGTCCATGTCCGTCACCATCTCGTAGACGATTTCATCGTCGCGCCAGGTGACGACGTTGAAGCCCTGCGCGGAGTCCACTTCCACGGCTTGCAGGGCCTGGAACTTCGGGATGACGACCTCGTTGTCGCCAGGGAGCACGAAGACGCCCAAGCGGCGGCTCGGCTCACCTTCGTTGTCCGGAAGGGTCTCGTAGCTGATGTACGCGACTTCGCGGCCGTTGAGGATGGAGATGCGCCCACCCAGCGGCTTCGCCTTGGGGATCTGCGGGACGGTGATGCGCGGATCCACCTTGTCCTTGAACCACTCCTCCACCTGCTCCGGCGTGTTGGAGGCAATCTCGAAGGGGAGCGCCTTGCTCTTGCTGTGACGCTGCACCGCTTCCGTCCTGGCCGCGCTCAGCTGCTGCTCGGCGTGGAACGCGGCCCAGCCGCCGCCCACCGTCACCACCACCAACGCCATGGCCCCCGCGCGCAGCCAGACGCCGAACTGGACGCGGCGCTGCTCCTGCTTGAGGCCCACTTGGATGCCGGCCCGGAGCGAGGCGGGGGCCCGCATGCCTGAGACGGAGTGGCGCGCGGCTCGCCGCAGCGCCTGCTGCATCTGCTTCTCTTCCTCCGCGCGGCGCCGGCATTCAGCGCACCCGGAGAGGTGGGTTTCGAGGTCCACTCGTTCCTCGGGCTGAAATTCGCCGTCGAGGTAGGGATAGAGCAGCCGGTCGAGGTCCTGGCAGTTCATGGCGCGCGCTAGGAACGGGTTTCTACCCTGTCTTCTTCCTGTGGCGATACTCTTCCAGGTCCGCGGGGGCGTTCACCGGCTCCCCGTCGTGCCGGAATACGCCCTGGCCCTCGGCGTACTCACGCAGGTTCTTCTGCAGGAGCTTGCGCCCGCGGAACAGGCGGCTCATGACCGTGCCCACGGGGCACTCGAGAATCTCCGCGATCTCCTTGTAGGAGAACTCCTGGAGGTCCGCGAGGATGACCACCAGCCGGAAGTCGATGGGCAGCGCGTCAATGGCCCGCAGCACGTCATCCGACAGGAGCCGGTCGAAGAAGTACTGCTCGGGGTTGGCCGCGAAGTCCGTCGCGTCCCGGCTCACGAAGCGCTCGTGGACGGCCTCGCGCTCCACGCCTTCCACCACCGTGCGCTCCTTCACCTTCCGCCGGTAGCGGTTGATGAAGGTGTTGGTGAGAATCTTGAAGAGCCAGGCCTTGATGTTCGTCCCGCGCTCGAACTTGTCGAAGAAGCGGTACGCCCGCATGCAGGTGTCCTGCACCAGGTCCTCGGCGTCGCGCTCGTTCTTCGTCAGGCGCAGCGCCGCCGAATAGAGCGGGTCCAGATGGGCTAGCGCCAGCTCTTCGAATTCCTGCTTCGTCCGGTTGGGTTGCCTGAAATCCAACATGTCCCGCCTTCCAAGGGCCCGAAACAAAAGGGGAATGAGTTGTCGCTTACCCGTCAAATGTATGCACGGGAACAACCAGGGCAACAACGGCATCCCACGACACCCGCCCGGACGCCCGCTTCGGGAATACACGACGCCGGCCAGGGAAACATATTCCCTAGCAGAGATAACGAACGGGGAGGCCGGATGTCGCTATCCGAACCTCCCCGCCAGGGACTGCGTCGTTTGCCTGCTTACCGGGCTTACTTGCCGGCGAGCGCGTCCGCGATGGGCATGTAGGCGTAGCCCATGTCTTTCGCGACGGCCTCGTAGGTGACGTGGCCGTTGTAGGTGTTCATCGCACGCGCGAGGGCGCGGTCCTCCTTCACGGCCGCCGCCAGGCCCAGGTTGGCGATCCGGAGCGAATAGGGGCGGGTGACGTTGGTGAGGGCGTAGGTGGACGTCTGCGGCACGGCGCCGGGCATGTTGGCGACGCAGTAGTGGACGACGCCGTGGACCTCGAACGTGGGGTTGTCGTGGGTGGTGGGCTTGCACGTCTCGATGCAGCCACCCTGGTCCACGGCCACGTCGACCACCACGGAGCCCGGGCTCATCTCCGCGATGAGGGCCTCGGAGACGAGCTTCGGGGCCTTGCGACCGGGGATGAGCACCGCGCCCACGACGAGGTCGGCCTCACGCACGGAGCGGGAGATGCTCTCCGAGTCGGAGGCCAGCACGCCGACGCGGCCGAGGAACACGTCATCCAGGTAGGTGAGGCGCTCCATGTTGACGTCGATGATGGTGACCTCGGCGCCCATGCCCACCGCCACCTTGGCGGCACACAGGCCCACCACGCCGCCGCCGATGACGGTGACGCGGCCCCGGCGCACGCCGGGCACGCCGCCCAGGAGGATGCCCTTGCCGCCGTGGGCCCGCTCCAGGCACTTGGCGCCCACCTGGATGGCCATCTTTCCGGCCACCTCGCTCATGGGCTTGAGCAGCGGCAGGCTGCCGTCGTCCGGCTGCAGCGTCTCATAGGCCACGGCCGCGGCCTTCTTCTGGAGCAGCGTCTTGGTCAGCTCCGGGTCCACGCCGGCCAGGTGGAAGTACGTATAGATGATCTGGCCCGGCTGGATGCGCGCGTACTCGGGCGCGATGGGCTCCTTGACCTTGATGATCATCTCCGCGCGCTTCCAGACCTCGTCCGCGGTGGAGACGATCTGTGCGCCGACGCGCTGGTACTCCGAATCGGGGATGCCGGAGCCAACGCCGGCGTTCGTCTCGATCAGGACCGTGTGACCCGCGGCGATGAGGGCGGCGGCGCCAGCCGGCACCATGCCGACGCGGTACTCGCGGGTTTTGATCTCCTTGGGAACTCCGACGATCACGACTGCCTCCGAGAGGGGGACGTAAAAAGGCGCGCGGACCCTAACGAGGGCCCAAGGGGGAATCAAGGCGCGGGCGGACAGCCCGGCGTGAGCGCCATTTGCGTCAAACACCCCTGAAGACATGACGCGAGGCGTTGGATGCGATGCGTGATGAAGCGTGCGCCGCTCGTGTTAGTTAGCAGGGACATGACGTCTGCTCCGAAGCTCCTATTCGCGGACCCCAAGGGACGGGTGATGGAACATCCGTACCTGCTCGCCACGCTGCGCAGCGGCGAAGAGCTCGTTCCTCCGCAGGACAAGCCCATTCCGCTGCCGTCCTCCGGGCGGCTCGTCCACCTGCCAGGGCGCCTCCCGGTGGGCCTGCATCCGGAGACGGGGGAGCTGGAGCTCGTCCGGGAGATGAAGGTGGGGGGCAAGTCGTTTGTCCCCAACGCAGTGGGCGCGCTGCTGCCCCCCGGCTACACGCGCACCTTCCTCCCCGGCGAGGTGAAGGGCAGTGGCCCCGTGCTGCCGCAGTGGGCGTACACCGCCGCAGCCTGGGTGGGAGAGGGGCCGGTGGCGTGGGCCATCCATACGGACCGTCGCTCCCACTGGGATCCGGAGCGGTTCTCCACGCCGGACATGAAGGACCTGGTGGCGAAGCACATGGCGCGCTTCCCGGACAACCGGGTGCTGAAGCAGCTCAAGACGTGCGCGATGCTCTATCGGTGCTTCACGTCGCAGAACACCTTCTACGTGCGTGACGAGGCCGCCATCCCCGCGTCCGTCATGTGCAACGCGCGCTGCGTGGGCTGCATCTCCGACCAGCCGGCGGACGGCCCGCCGGCGTCGCACGAGCGCATGGATGACGGGCCCACGGGAGAGGAGATGGGCCAGATTGGCCTCTTCCACCTGGAGCACGCGCCGGGGCGCACCATGGTGAGCTTCGGCCAGGGCTGCGAGGGCGAGCCGCTCACGCGCTGGAAGCAGATTGCCGAGGCCATCCGCTACATGCGGGCGCGCACGCAGGCGGGCTCCATCAACATCAACACCAACGCCAGCCTCACGCGCGGCCTGGAGGCCCTCTTCGACGCGGGGCTGGACGCCATCCGCGTGTCGCTCAACTCGGCGGTGAAGGACCTCTACGAGGCCTACTACAAGCCGGTGAAGTACGGCTGGGAGGACGTGGAGGCCTCCATCGCCCTGGCGCGTGAGCGCGGCGCGTACCTGGCGCTGAACCTGCTGCTGTTCCCCGGCGTCACCGACCGCGAGGGCGAGGTGCGGGCGCTGGAGCGGCTGGTGAAGAAGTACCGCGTGGACCAGGTTCAGACGCGCTCGCTGTGCATTGACCCGCTGCAGTACCTGGAAGTGGCGCGCGAGCGCGGCGCGGGAGGAGAGCCGGTGGGCATCCGCACGCTGCTTCAGCGGCTGAAGGCGGCACGCCCGGGGCTCATCGTGGGCAACTTCGCGCGCGGGCTGGAAGAGCGCGAGAACGCGGCCGGGGTCCGGTAGCGCCTGGGGGCGGGGGAGGGCGTTCCTTCCCCGCCGGAGGGAGGCCTGGTGGGCGCTCCGTCCTCGGGAGGCAGGTGGCGCGGCCTCGGGGGGACGCGCCAGGAGGGGCCGCGACGCAGCCCCTGGGGACTACTCGTTACCGGTGGGCATCAGCTCCTTGGCCACCAGGTTGCCCATCACCGCGTCCTTGGGGATGTAGCCGTCGGCGCCCGCCTCGCGGCAGATGCGCTGCAACTCCTCGACGTTCTCACCCGAGCACAGCAGCACCTTGATGCCCTTGAAGAGGCTGTTGCTCTTGATGAAGCGGCAGAACTGCTCGCCGTTCACGTTGGGCATGCGCACGTCCAGCAGCACCAGGTCCGGGCGCGTCTGCTTCTTGAGGATGATCTTCGTGGCCTTGTCGGCGGTGTCCGCGACGTGGACCTCGAAGCCCTTGGCCACCAGGTCCGCTTCGATGATGCGGGCCGTCATCTCGCTGTCATCCACGATGAGGATGCGCGGCTTGCGCCCGCCCGTGGTGGGCGCGGGTTTGAGGCCGCCCGTCGCCGCGGGGGCTGGGGCCGCGGGAGCCGGCGCCTGTCTCTTATAC
>NZ_VHLB01000174.1:0-5912 GCF_006547365.1 Myxococcus sp. AB056
TCGCCGCCGCGCCCCGACTGCCCCTGCCCTTGGCGCCCCTGCCCCGAGTTCTGGCCGCCAGAACCCTGGCGACGGGCCTGCGAATTGGAACCGTTGCGGCTGTTCGAATCGAAGCGGTTCTCCAGCGACTGACGCCTGCGCTCCAGCGCCTCGCGCAGGCTGGCAATCTGGTCCGGTGAACCGGAGGCCCGCGCGCGGGCAGCGCTGTGCGCCTCACCGGAGCGCTCACTCCGCGAGCCTTCCGTGCCCTGCTGTCCCTCGGCGCCCTGCGTTCCTTGTCCGGACGCGCGCGTGGCATCCGCCTGTGCCGCTTCGCCGTTCTCGGAATCGTGCGGCGCCCCGTCCTCCCCCGTTCCGTCCGCGTTGTCGGACGAGCCACCTTCTTTGCCGCCTTCCAGCGCCATCAGCGCCTGCTCCAAGGCCTCGCGCTCACGCGTGGCGGCCTCGGCGCCTCCCGCGGCGCCTAGCGCGTCCTCCAACGCCCGCGCGGCCTCCGCGGCCTGGGCCAATTGCGCGGCGGCCTCCGCGGCCTGCTCGGCCAACCGCTTCTCCAGCGCGTCGGCGGCCTCCCAATCTCCGGCGTCGAAGCGGCCCTCGGAGACTTCCTCGGCCAGGCGCCGCAGCTCCTCCTCGACGGCCTCCTCCAGCACCTCTTCCTTGGCGAGCGCCTCCGCCTGCGCCTGGACCGCGGCCACCTTCGCCGCGGCGGCGGCATTCACGGCGCGGCCTCGTGGCGCGGACAGGGGCAACAGGAAGCCCGCCACCGCGAACAGCACCGCGCCCGCGAGCGCCGCGGCCGGGCGCCGCCACTTCACGTCGGGAGGCTTCACCCCACCCGCGAACTGATTGACGGCCAGCTCCCACTCCCCCACCGGTCGCTCCAGCCGCGTGAGGAGCAGCCCGCCCGCGTTCGCCGACCTGTCCGCGAGCACCGCCGCCTGCTCCAACGACACCCGCCGGGAACGCGCACGCCAGAACCACGCGCCCAGCCCCAGCGCCAGAAGCGGTGGCAGGGCCCACACGAAGGCGCCGCGCAGGAGGAACCGGGCCAGCACGCAGGCCGTGGCGGTGGCCCACATCGGAACGATGCCGGCCTCCGCCCATGCCACCGCGTTGAGGCGCCGCTGCACACGCCGGATGGGCGCGAGCACCAGGGCCTGGAAGCGGCGTTCTTCACTGGCAGCCATGAAGCGGCGAGTGTCGACTACTCGGCCCACTCCCCACAAGCGACGCGACGCCCGGCCGTCGCGGTCCGGGTGTGAGCGGTCGCATCCCGTCGTGCATTGACGCCCCCTTCCGCCGCCTGGCACGGACCGCCCGAGCCTCGCGGACACCGACGCAGCATCCCCGCGGAGGAAGTGCCCATGACCGCGCCCTCACGCGAGACTGCCCCAGGTGCCGCTCCGCGCGGCAAAGGCGGCCCACGCACCGTCCCCCAGTGCCATCAAGCCCACCGGACTGCTGCTACAACCCCTCTTCCAGATGCTCCTCGCCCGCCCTCCAGAACTGGCGCCCCAGGCGCCGTGGCCGGACATGCCCCTGGTGGTGTGGCCCACCGCGCTGGCGATGTGGGGCCCCGGCGACGCGACGACGAAGCACGCCCACCACGCCATGCACCTGGTGCTGTGCCGGCAAGGCACCCTGTCCGTCCGCGCCCAAGGCATGAAGTCCGCCGAGCAGGCAGCCGGCGTGCTCGTGGGCCCGGACATTCTCCACGCGCTCGACGCACGAGACAGCGAGGTCATCATCCTCTTCGTCGAACCCGAGAGCGACGACGGAGCGCGGCTCCAGGCCGCGCTCGACGGTCCGATACGCCTGTTCGAGACGACGCAGCGCGATGCCCTCCTCGGCGGGCTGCCCACTGCGGGAGCACTGGCACACGAAGCGGTCGGCGGATGGATGGAGTCCACGCTGGCCACCCTCTCCGGGACGCCCGAAGCCCCCCGTCACCTCCACCCGCGCGTGCGCAAGCTGCTGTGCCACCTGCGCGCGGAGGCCGCGCCGGAAGACACCTCGCTCGAAGCCCTGGCCCAGGTCGCGGGCCTCTCGCCCGGAAGGCTGATGCACACGTTCACCGAATCCGTCGGTGTGCCACTGCGGCCCTACCTCCTGTGGCTCCGGCTCCAGCGGGCCGCGGGCGCCATCGCCGCGGGCCACAGCTTGAGTGAAGCCGCCCACGCGGCCGGCTTCTCGGATGCGGCGCACCTGACGCGCACCTTCCGGCGGATGTTCGGCACCACGCCGTCATCGCTTCAGCGCCGTGGACCGCGCGTCCAGGCGCAGGGCCGAAACGGCGCGACCCGCTGAGCACCGCGCACCTGTGGCGCAGCAGCGTTCGCACGCGCTGCTGTTCGAGGACACCCGAATCCCCCTCCAGTCTGAGGGCAGCCCGGCAGCATCAGCGTCGACGACTTCATCGCCGCGAACTTCCCCAAGGACCTGAAGGAAGGGGACCACCGGCGCCTCGAAGGCGCGCTCTACCTGCAGAGGGGCAGCCTGCTGGGGCGCATGTGCGACCCCTATTCGACGGAAGAGATGCTCGAGTTGGAGACCCGGTCGCTCCCCACCGAGCGGCTGGGGAATGCCTACTTCAGCAGCATCCTGGCCGACACGAAGGCGCGGGCGAGGAAGGCCCCTGAGCTCCTGCGGGAGGTGCTCGCCGCCGACGACGTGGTGGAATCCGTCAACCCGCGCGACAAGCGGTAGCGGCAAGGCCGGGGGCGGCGCGACGCGCGCCGCCTCTCGGATCGCAGCCAGTTCGTTCAAGCGAACGCCAGCACCGGGGCCCCATCCTGAAGTCAACGGCACGGCAGGCCACTCCCTCCCGTGCCTCTCTTCAGGAGCACACCCCATGTCCTTCGCCATCCTCCTGCTGTCCTTCTTCCTGCTGCTGCACCTGCCGCCGCTGCGGCGCATCCCCGCGCTGTCCACCCCCACGGCGCGCGCCGCGGTCGCTGCGGGGCTCTTCTTCGTGGGCGCGGGCGTCATGCACTTCCTCATGCCCGCACGCTACGCGGCCATGATTCCGCCGCGACTCCCGGCACCCGCCTTCTGGGTCTACCTCTCCGGGGCCGCGGAGGTCGCGGGCGGGCTGGGGCTGCTGCTGCCACGCACGCGCCGACTCGCGGCCCTGGGGCTCATCGCGCTGCTGCTGGCCATCCTCCCCGCCAACATCCACGAGGCCCAGGCCAACACCGCCACCCATGTGCTGCCCTTCCCGGACTGGTACTTCTGGCTGCGCATCCCCTTCCAGCTCGTCTACGTCGCCTGGGTGGCGTGGGCTGGCGGCTGGTGGCCGGTCCGCGGCCGTGCGTGCCTGGCTGCCCACGGTTAGGCTCGCGCGCACCATGCACTTCCGCAAGCTCGGCCGCAGCGGCCTCGTCGTCAGTGAAATTTCCTACGGCAACTGGATCACCCACGGCTCCCAGGTGGAGGAGGAGGCCGCGCTCGCCTGCGTGCGCGCGGCGCTGGACGTGGGCATCACCACCTTCGACACCGCGGACGTGTACGCGGCAACCCGCGCCGAGGAAGTGCTCGGCCGTGCCCTGAAGGGCGAGCGCCGCGCCGGCTACGAGCTCTTCACCAAGGTGTACTGGCCCACCGGCCCCGGAAAGAATGACCGCGGCCTGTCGCGCAAGCACATCCTGGAGAGCATCGACGGCTCGCTGCGCCGGCTGCAGACGGACTACGTGGACCTGTACCAGGCCCACCGCTTCGACGTGGAGACGCCGCTGGAGGAGACGATGCTCGCGTTCGCCGACATCGTCCGCCAGGGCAAGGCGCTGTACATCGGCGTCTCCGAATGGACGGCCGACCAGATTCGCCAGGGCGCCGCGCTGGCCCGCGAGCTGCGCGTGCCCTTCATCTCCAACCAGCCGCAGTACTCCATGCTCTACCGCGTCATCGAGCCGCAGGTCATCCCGGCCTCCGACGAAGCAGGCCTGGGGCAGATTGTCTGGTCCCCCATCGCCCAGGGCGTCCTCACCGGCAAGTACCTGCCCGGCCAGGCCCCCCCGGCGGGCAGCCGCGCCACGGAGGCCAACGCCGTGCGCTACGGCATCACCCGCTTCATGACGGATGACGTCCTCACCCGCGTGCAGCAGCTCGTTCCGCTGGCGAAGGATGCCGGCCTCTCCATGGCCCAGCTCGCCGTGGCCTGGGTGCTCCAGAATCCCAGCGTCTCCTCCGCCATCGTCGGCGCCTCCCGCCCGGAGCAGGTGCACGACAACGTGAAGGCCGCGGGCGTGAAGCTGGAGCCGGAGCTGCTGCGCCGGATTGACGCGGTGCTGGGCCCCGCCATCGAGCGAAATCCAGCCCTGACCGATGTCCCCGCCCAGCGCCCCTGAGCCCGCCCCACCCGGGCGGGCGCCTGAGCGTCCGCTTCCGGGAGGGCGGCACCCAACCCATCCGTTCCATTTGACTTTCCGCGCCAAGGGAACAAGACATGGGCCCGCAGGTTGGCAACCGGGTTGCGAGTGCCCCGTGACCCACCTTTACCCAGGCTTCCCTCCATGACGCCCTTTCTCTCCCTGGCCCAGACGAATCACACCGAGCTGGGCTGGCTCAGCAGCAAGCTGCTCGGCGTGACGCTCACCTCCGCCGAATGGGTGCTCTGGGTGCTCGTCATCCTTTCGGTGCTCTCCATCGCCATCATGCTGGAGCGCACGGTGTACTTCGCCCGTCACCGGCTGCCGGACTCGGAGGCCCTGGCGGTGCGGCTGGCCCGCGGCGAGTACGACGTGGCCCGCAAGGCCATCGAAGGCAAGACGGGCATGGAGGCCGCCATCATCCGCGAGGCCCTGGCCTCCGCCGACCAGGGCGCGGACACGGTGGAGCAGGTGATTGCCTCCACCCTGTCGCGTGAGCGTCCCCAGTACGAGCGCTTCCTGTCGTACCTGGGCACGCTGGGCAACAACGCGCCGTTCATCGGTCTGTTCGGCACGGTGCTGGGCATCATCAAGGCCTTCAATGACCTGGGGAAGATGAACGCCCAGGGCGGCGGCGGGGCCATGCAGCAGACCGTGATGGCCGGCATCTCCGAAGCGCTGGTCGCCACGGCCGTGGGTCTGGCGGTGGCGATTCCGGCGGTGGTGGCCTTCAACGTCTTCAACCGCCAGCTCAAGACGCTCACCAGCCGCGCCAATGCCCTGGGCTACGCCCTGGTGGGCAGCATGCGCGCCGAGCGCCCCGCGTCCAGCACGGCCACTGCGGCTCGCGCCGCGGAGGCCCGCTAGGCCATGGCGGGCGGCGCGCAGGACAACGACGACGAAATCACCGGCATCAACGTCACCCCGCTGGTGGACGTGGTGCTGGTGCTGCTCATCATCTTCATGGTGACGGCCAACTTCATCGTCCGCGAGACGGTGGAGGTGGACCTGCCCCGAGCCGCCAACGGCGGTGAGACGGTGCAGGGCCTGGTCAACGTGGTGCTGGACAAGGAGGGCAAGCTCTTCTTCGACGGCACCGAGATGACCGAGAAGGACCTGGAGAAGCGCGTTCAGGAAGCGGTGGCCAAGGACAAGGAGACGCGCGCCATCATCAGCGCCGACCAGTCGCTGCCCTATGGCCGCGTCATGCGACTCATCGACGTGGTGAAGGGCCAGGGCATCGCCAAGTTCGCGCTCAACATCGAGAAGGACGTAGCCCCCGCGGCCGCGCCCTCAGCCCCCTGAGGCAAGGCGTCACTTCATGAGTCAGGCGGTCCTCGACAACGCTCCGACGCCCCGACGCGACCGCTCCCTGGCCGTGGTGGGCGTCTTCCTGCTCGTGTCGCTGGGGATTCACGTCGGCGGCTTCTGGGCGCTGGGGGAAGGCGCCTCGCGCACCCTCCCCGCGGCCAGGCGCCCCGTGGAGATGGTGATGGTGGAGGTGGTGAAGCCGCCGACGTGAATCCCCAGCGACACGAGCAGGAA
>NZ_VHLB01000175.1:0-5601 GCF_006547365.1 Myxococcus sp. AB056
CTTCCCGCCCGCCCTCCAGGAGGCGTCCACCTCGGCGAACTCGGACTCGGGAAGCATCAGCTTCAGCAAGTCGTAGAGCGGCGCATCGCTGACGAGTCCGGGCGGCGGCGACTGCGTGGGCAGCGGCTTGGGCGCGTCCACCGGCGTCGAGTCCGTCTTGATGGACATGATGCGCTTCTTGATTTCCTTCTCGTCCCCGAAGAGCTCAATGGTGTTCCCGTAGGACTTGGACATCTTCTGTCCGTCGACGCCGGGCACCGTCTGGGTGGTCTCCTGGATGCGCGCCGCGGGCAGCTTGAGGATGCCGGGCGCATGGCCCCGCTCCTTGCCTTCCGGGTCGGCCGGGTCGTAGCCGGGCACGTACTGGGTGTTGAACTTCACCGCCCAGTCGCGCGCGAACTCGATGTGCTGAATCTGGTCCTTGCCCACCGGGACGAAGTCCGCGCTGTAGAGCAGGATGTCGGCGGCCATCAGCACCGGGTAGGCGAAGAGGCCGAAGTCCGGGCTGATACCCTTGGCCACCTTGTCCTTGTAGCTGTGGGCCCGCTCCAGGTGCGCGTGCGGCGTCACGGTGCCCAGAATCCAGTACAGCTCCAGCACCTCACGCACGTCGCTCTGCCGGAAGAGCACGGCCTTCTTCGGATCCAACCCCAGCGACAGGTAGGCCATGGCGGCCTCGCGCGTCAGCGCCAGCGCGGCCTTGGGGTCCCTCACGGTGGTGAGCGCGTGCAGGTTGGCGATGAAGTAGTACCCCTCGCCTTCATCCTGGAGCTGCACGAACTGGCGGAGCGCGCCGTAGTAGTTGCCGATGTGCAGCCTGCCGGACGACTGCACTCCTGAAAGAATTCGCATGGACTCGCTCTGATTCGGTTGGGCGGAATCGGGAATCGGACGGGGCTCGTTCGCACACCCGACGCGGCCCTGCAACCGTCCGTTGCCCGTGTCCTGCGCCCGTTCAGTATCCGAAGTCAAGACGGACTCTCCCTGGAACTTTGCGCCCCGCCGGGAAATCCCGAGCAAATTCAGGCACTTGCAATTGAATCACAGTGGGGTGCGCCGATACCCTGGGGGTTCCTCACGCGGGCCAACCCACCTTGGAGGAAGCACCTGCATGGAGCCATTCAACGGAAGTCTCGCCAACTATCGCTTGCAGTTGGTGATGCCGCCGCTGTTCAGCGCGCCCGGGGTTGAAGGGGTGCTGAGCGTGGAACGTGGCGCGGTGCGGCGCTGCTTCCACGTCAAGGACGGCTACCTGGTGGGCGAGAGCTCCAACGACCCGCGCGAGCACCTGGCCCAAATCCTGGTGAACCTCCGCATCCTGGACGCCCCCCGCGCCGCGGCGGCCTTCGAAGCGGCCGAGGGGGCGGGCATGCCCTACGGCACCTTCCTGGTCCAGCGCTGCTTCGTGGAACTGCCCCGCCTCATCGAGGCCCTGGAGCACAAGGCGCGCGAGTCCCTGTTCGACTGCTACGCCTGGGAGTCCGGCGAGGTGGCGTTCACCCCCGGCCTCCCTCCGTCAGCCCGGGCGATTGGGCTCAAGCTGTCGCTGTCCACCCTGCACCGTGACGCGGTGTCGCGGCAGCGCGAGTGGAGCATGTTCCGCGACATCTTCCCCCGCATGGACACGACGTTCCGCGTCTTCCGCGAGTTCGCCGTGGAGACGTACTCGGAGGAAGAGGACGTCCTGCTGGACCTGGCGGCGAGCGGCGCCACGCTGGGAGAGATGCTCGCGAGCGCCCGGGAGGCCCCGCTCTTCGCCGCGCGCTGGGTGCTGCACCTGTACCGGCGGGGGGCCCTGGCCCCGCGCAAGGCCCTCGGCCCCCGATTGGGTGAAGCCGCCGAGTTGGAGGAGCTGCTCACCCTGGTGAAGCGCTTCCTGGAAGCCGGTCAGTATGACCATGCCGTCGCCCTGGCCGCGCAAATCCTGGAGCAAGGCCCCGTCCCGGAAGCCCACGCCCTGTACCGCGAGGCGGAGATCCGCCTGACGCTGGCCCTCAGTGACGAGCTCTTCGCGCTCGACGGGCGCCTGGTGTTCGAGCCGATCCCGCGCCCCACCCCGCCCGACCTGACGGCGGATGACCTGTACCTGTACTCGAAGCTGCGCGGCAGCCGGAGCATCCGGCAGGCCCTGCGCACGGCGGCCATGGGCGAGCTCGCCGCGTCCCGCTCCGTGCACCGACTGATGGCGTCCGGGCTAATTCGCGTGGCCCCGCTGCCAGGGAGCGGGCCCCGACGGGCCCACACGGATCCGTTCGGCCTCCCCATCCACGGCGTGGGGGGCTGAGCGCCAGCGGACGGAACGTTCCTTCCACGGCGCGGAGGGCCCCGGGCCGCCCCTACCTCGCGGCGGCCCGCGTCTTCTTCGCCTTGGGGACGAAGACGTCGCTGCGCGGGTGGAACTCGTCGTACACGGACCGCAGCCGGGCGGCGTTCACGTGGGTATAGATTTGCGTCGTGGCGAGGTCCGCGTGCCCCAGCATCTGCTGGACGGCGCGCAGGTCCGCGCCACGCTCCACCAGGTGCGTGGCGAACGAATGCCGCAGCTTGTGCGGCGACAGCGGCTTCACGATGCCCGCCTTCAGCGCGTACCGCTTGAGCAGCTTCCAGAAGCCCTGCCGCGTGAAGCCAGCACCGCGTGGCGTGACGAACAGCGCCTGGGACTTGCGCCGCCCCAGCACCGCCGGCCGGGACTCCGCCAGGTACGCCTGGACCTTCTCGATGGCCACGCTCCCCAGCGGGACGAGCCGCTCCTTGGCGCCCTTGCCCTTCGCCACCAGATAGCCCGCCGTGAGCTGCACGTCGTTGATGCCCAGCCCACACAGCTCGCTCACGCGGAGGCCGGTGGCGTACAGCACCTCCAGCATGGCCTTGTCACGCACGCCCGTGGACGTGCGCTCGTCCGGGGCCGCCAGGAGCTGCTCCACCTCTTCCAGGGTGAGGAACGACGGCAGCTTCCGGGCTGACCGGGGCGTGTCCAGGTCCTCCGTCGGGTCCTTGTCCGCCATGCGCTCGGCGACGAGGAACCGGTGGAAGCCGCGCAGGGCCGCCAGGTGACGGGCCTGGCTGCGCTTGCCCAAGCCCCGCTTGCCCAGCGCGGCCAGGTGCGCGGACACGTCCTCCTGCCGCGCCTGCGTCACGTCGGAGACGCCGCGGGAGCGCAGGTCCTCGAAGTACACGTTGATGTCGGCGGCGTAGGCGTCCACCGTCTTGCCGGACAGTCCGCGCTCCGCGCGGATGAAGGCGATGAACGCGTCGAGCATTCCTTCCATCGCCGCGCAGGCTACCGGAGGCGCGCGGCGAGGCAACTCAGCGGCTCAGGCCCGGGGCTCCCTTGCCCCCTCCGGCGAGGCCGACTCCAGCGCCTGCACCACCCACGGCCAGCCCACCACGATGTTCCCCGGCGAGCGCAGGCAGGCATCCGCCACCGCCAGCACCTCCGCCGGCCGCGAGCGCACCGCCAGCGCCAGATGCCGCCCCAGGAAGGGATGCGGCAGATAGCTGAGGTTGTGGTGACGCACCGGCACCCAGCCCAGCGTCGGCCGCCCTGTCCAGCGCTCCACGGCATACGCCACCGCGGACGCCAGCACCTCCAGCGCATAGAGCGGCAGCCGGAACGCACTCACCAGGAAGGCCACCAACGCACTGGCGGCCACCGCGCCGGCGTAGGACGGATTCGTCGTCCCACTCCAGAGCAGCATCGGCGTCAGGCTGGCGAGGATGGCCGCCATCTGGACCCTCACCACGGAGGGGCCCCGGCCAATGGCGATGCCGCTGATGCTCCCACACGCCAACCCGGCCACGCTCCCCAGGCACACCCCCACCACCATGCCCGCCACCCCACCCAGCTCCGGCCCGAAGGCATCCGCGGCCGTGGCGTGCAGTCCCAGCAGCGTGGCCAGACTGGACAGCGAGCCCAGCAGGACGCCCGCGGCCAGCCCCAACACCTGCGCCACCAGCAGTCCCACCGCCGAGCAGAACAGCGCCGACAACACCCAACCTCGCTCCAGCGGCAGGCCCGCCGTCACGAGCGCCAGGCCCAGCACCTGCGTCACCACCGGCGCGCCGACGAGCAGCAACAGCAGCATGCGCCGGACATAGACGGCCGTGGCCCGGTCTCCCTCGGACGGCTCGCGACACAACGTCCCCAGCCGTGCGCCCGGAACGCGGATGCCCGCGGCTCGCAGCCGGTAGTGCAGGTCCACCGGCCGGAACAGCAGCAACAGCAGTAATTTGAGCAGCCCTGGAACCTGCTCCGGTGCATCCACGGAGCTCGGCCGTGTTCCCCCCTGTGCCAAGAAATCCCCCTATTCTCGGGTTCTAGTCCTCCAGCCTACCCTTCCCCTGCCGGAGGATTTCAAGTGAATCGCCGATGAGTGAAATCACGGTCGACGGTTCATTGAGCGTCACGCCGCCATCAAGGATGAGGTCCAGGCCATGGCCCAGCGCTTCCTTGATATCCTTTGCGTCCGTGAGGGGCTCACCCGCCGTATTGGTCGCGGAGGTCGTCACCAGAGGGCGGCCCAGGGCTCGGGTCAGATCGCGAACGAGCGCCGAGTCCGGCACCCGGATGCCCACCTGCTTCTGCTTGGACATCATCAGGTCCGGCACCAGACGCGTCGCTTCCAGGATGAAGGTGAACGCACCCGGAGTGAGGCTCTTCATGGTCCGGTACGCGAAGTTGCTCACGTGCGCGTAGCGGGCCACGTCCGACAGGTCGGGGCAGAGAAAGGACAGGGGCTTCTTCTTGTCGCGTCCCTTGAGCTGGTACAGCCGCTCGATGCCCTTCTTGGAGCTCAAGTCGCAGCCGAGCCCGAAGTACGTATCCGTCGGGTAGGCCAGCAGGCCGCCGCGCCCCAGCACCTCCACCGCTCGCTGGATGTGGCGGGGTGAAGGGTGCTCCGTGTCCACCTCGAGGATGGGTGCGGCCATGATGTCCTCCGTGCCTCCTGTGACTGCTGCTGAAGGTGTGGATGCCTGACAGCCTATGCCGTTCCCTGCGCGTCGTCCGCGCGGATCTCCCCGGAGGCCGCCAGGGCGCGCCGGGTGAGGACCGGCCCCACCAGCTCATGGGCGGTAATCATGGCGACGATGAGCACCTCCACCTGGGGGCCAAAGGTGGGAAATGTCCTGGACACCAGGGCCGCCAGGCCAAACGTCACGCCCGCCTGGGAGATGAGTCCCATCCACAGGTAGCGCTTGAGCCGCGGGTCGTCCGCTGGGGCGAAGCGGCGACAGGAGAGCCAGATGGCCACGCCGCGCAGCGCGACCAGCAACATCGCCGCCGGCCCCACCGTCAGCAGGGAGTCCAGCTTCAGCCCCGCGCCCGCCGCGGCGAAGAAGAGCGCGAATACTGGCAGCCCCGCCTGCTGGATGGCGTTGTGGATGCGCTCGCCCGCGTGCTCGTCCAGGTTCGCGATGAGCGCCCCCGCCGCCAGCGACACCAGCAGCGGCGACAGGTGCAGGCGCGTGCCCCCTTCCGCCGCGGCGAAGCACAGGCCCACCAGGAACAGCGGCAGCTCCTGCTTCACGCCGCGCATGTAGATGAGCATGCCCACGGCCAGCACCAGCCCCACCACCACCGAGCCGAACAGCTCCCACCCC